>JBBATT010000061.1:0-10477 GCA_040398605.1 Chakrabartia sp. | reverse complement strand
TCAACCTGATGAGCAAAACGACATCAACGATGTCATTGAACGCATGGGTGATCAACCATTTCAAATTTCAGAGTTGATGCTAAAGGCGTTGGAGATGGGATATAAAAATCTCTATCTTTTTATGAATGAAGATAAAAATAAAAAGAAGGTCGTTCGCATGCTTCAAGATGTGGGTGTGATGAAGCATTTTAACCCATCTGATAAACCAAAAGGGCGTTGGTGGTGTACGACATCGAACAAACGGGTTTATCTCTATATTAGGACAGCGACGGGACAGATAACGGGACAGTGACAAAAATCCTTATATATCAACACCTTATTCCCTTTACTGTCCCAATGTCCCAATGTCCTGATATAAATGGATGGATAAAACATATGATAGATGATTATGAAATTACAGCATGTGGACGCATGCGCCAGGAATGTAGTATGCGGGTTGAAAAATCGGGACACCGGGACACCGGGACAGTAGGTAACGATCAACGGACCACATAAATCAACCCATGATGATGAAATTGCATACCGGATAATTTTAAAAAATCATCAGTGGTAACGATCAACGGATTGTCCGATAAAATTGATGATTGAGATGATTAACCATGCCCAAAAAATATGATCCGCTTCGTGATGGCCCGCCCCCTGTGGCAGGGTCTAAAAAATCAACCAAAGAAAAGATAGGAAAGAAGGGCGGAAATCCTGATCCACAGATAGCGCAGCTTATTCCGCATCAATGGAAGCCGGGTCAGTCGGGAAACCCTGCCGGACGGCCGAAATCGACAACCGAGATGAAGCAGAAGGCGGCGTCCATGACAGACCTCGCGATGAATATTCTTGAGATGCAGGCCACGCTTGCACAGCGGCGGTTGCAGTGGGCTGTGGACGTGCTTGGTGCGGCTAAGGATCATCCGCCTGATATTGTTGAAACGGCGCTGAAACTTGCCGGTGACAAAGACTTAACCGCCGCCGCCCAAGCGATCCTTGATCGCGGGCACGGCAAGGCTACGCAGAAGGTCGAGACTGATCGTGATCCGTTCGAGGATATGAGCCGAGAGGAGTTTGACGACTTCCTGCTGACCGCCGGGAAAAAAGTCTTCGATAAGCTGGCAGGGCGAAAAAAGTTGTTGCGTCCTGATTAGTGACGTGTCATAACAGGACATCAACACAGATGACTAAAATTCAGATTGCTCAATGCCATCGCAACGCATCCTGGCAATGTGGCCGGAACCATGACACCAGATGAACTCACCCGTGCCCGCGCCGCGCTAGGATTTCCTAGCGCGTCTGCGTTCGCCGCCTGGCTCGGCATAAGCCGCAACGCGACATGCCGGTGGGAACGCGGCGCACAGCCCGTGCCACCGATGGCAGTACGAATCATTCAGCTCTTACAGGAACGGCAGACATGGCAAGCAACACCCACCACAGACGCTAACATCAGCATGCGAAAATCATAGAATTGAAGGCGATAGACGATGACAGACCTTGAATTCTTTCCGTGGGCGGTGATCGTCTGCGTGGTTTTCGTAATTGTGATCATTAAATGGCGGGGGTACTGAGATGGACAACGATAAAGCACATGTGTTGATTGAAAAACTTCGTCGGCTGAACGCCGAATTCACGGCGGCTGTGGACGAATTCAACGTGTGTTTTCGAACTTACGTCGATGATGATGGCGTTATTCGACGCGAAGCGTAATGCTGATTGAAAGCCTTGAGGCTGAAGGCACGCTTGAACGCGCCTATGCGCGGGCGCTCCGGCGTGCCGAAATCCTTGACCTGCGTGCCGAGCAGTCGCAGAACCCCGGCGGCTTGCTGCCGTTCATCCGGCATTTCTGGCATCTGGTGGAGCCGAAACGGAAGTTCGTCAGCGGATGGGCGCTCGAGGCGATGTGCTCACACCTCGAGGCTGTTGACCGGGGCGAGATTCAAAAGCTGCTGATCACCGTTCCGCCAGGATCGATGAAATCCTTGCTGTGTTCGGTGTTCTTCCCGCTCTGGCAGTGGGGACCGCGCGAAAAGCCCGAACAGCGTTATCTGAATTTCGCCTATGCCTCGCACCTGACCGAGCGCGACAACACGCGCATGCTGCAAATCCTCGTAACGCCGGAATGGCGCGAACTGTGGGGTGAGCGGCACGAAACTGTGGTGGATGAGCACACCGGTCAGAAGCGCGTATTTCGTTGCGGATTCGAACTCGTCGCTGCGGGTAAACAGAAGATCGAAACGAGCCGCACCGGATGGAAGGTGGCGACATCGGTTGGCGGTGTCGGCACGGGCGAACGCGGCGATGGTGTGTTGCTGGACGATCCGCATTCGATCAAAGACGACACGTCCGAGGTGGTGCGGCCTGAAACGGTCCGCTGGTTCAAGGAAGCCATGTCGAACCGGCTGAACGACATGGATGCATCGTTCATCATCGTGATCATGCAGCGCAGCCACGAATCCGATGTGGCCGGAACGATCATCGATGAGAAGATGGATTATGTTCATTTGAACATACCCATGGAATACGAGATTGAGCAGCATTGCGTTACGCCGATCTGGTCTGATCCGCGCACCAGGCCAGGAGAATGCTTTTGGTCCGAGCGGTTCAGTCCGCGTGTGGTCGAACACCTCAAGCGACCGTCGAACGCTCACGTTTGGAATTCGCAGTACCAGCAGCGGCCAGAACCGCGCGGTGGCGGCGTCATCAAACGGGCATACTGGCAGCACTACGCACCAAAGCGCGGCAAGTGGCCGACGTTTGAATATGTGCTTGGCAGCCTCGACAGCGCGTTCACCGAAAAGACCGAGAATGACCCTTGCGGCTTCACGATGTGGGGTATTTTCCAGACCGAAGATGGATCATGGGCGGCGATGCTGCTGACCGCTTGGCGGAAGTGGCTGACACTCGGCGGCACGAAGAAGTTTCCACCGAAGCGGAAAACGCAAGGATGGGCCGACTATAAGGCCGAAACCGAAGAATATTGGGGAATTATTCAGTGGGTGCGTTATGAATGCGCTCGGTTTAAGTCCGATCAGCTGCTAATTGAGAACAAAGCCAACGGCATCGACATCTACAACGAATGCTTGAAGCATGCCGAGCATGATCCATGGTCAATGACGCTTATTGACCCGAAAAGCCTTGATAAGCTTGCACGATTGAACCGCGTCCAGCCGTTGTTTGCTGAAAATTTGGTATATGCGATCACCGATAAAGCGTATGCACAACTCGCGATCGATGAAGCGGCGAAAGCACCTCGCGGAAAATATCGGGACGTGACCGACAGCATGACGCAAGCGCTTTGGTATCTGCGGAAAAACGGTTATCTTGAGCACGTCGAAGTGATGCAGAAGCGTGACGAACGCAAGCGCGAGCGCGCGGGTAAGAAAATCAAGGGTAATAAGCCGCTATATGGGGTGTAATGCATGAAACAGCGGCCTGAACATGCTTGGCCCGGTCAGGACGGCGACAACCAAGCGCGGCACGGCATCGCATCGCTGACCGCCCGCCCGCCACGCCTCGAGCGTGTGGACGCACCGACGATCGGCCACAATCAGCCGCACGAGGCAATTGACGCCGATTGGCAGGAAATCCCCACAGGCGACGGCGGCGTCATCATCCGCATGGGCGGACCCGAACTGCTGGACGACGACGAGAACGAGGATAGCCCCACATACAACGAGGATTTTTATCGTAACCTCGCTGAAGGCATGGACGACAGCGATCTTGCGCGGGTAGCCGAAGAACTGCTTGAAGGCATCGAAGCGGATATCCAGTCACGCGCCGTGTGGATAGCGAACTATGAGCGCGGCATGTCGGTGCTGGGCATCGAATTGAAGCAGCCGCGCGCCGAAGCGACGGGCGAAGGTGTCAGCCAGGTTGACCACCCGCTGTTGCTCGAGGCGTGCATCCTCTATCAGTCGAACGCTTGCGCAGAAGAACTGCCGTCATCGGGTCCGGTGAAGATTGACAACGGCGGGCAATCCACCGCGATCACCGATGAGGATGCAAAGCAGCTTGAGAAGGATTTCAACAAATATCTGACCGTCCACAGGCCGGAATATTACCCCGATACGGAACGCGCGATCTTCCAGCGCGGGTTCGGCGGGATGATGTTCAAGAAAATCTTCCATTGCCCCATTCGCCGGGCTCCGGTCAGCGACAGTGTAGCGCCTGGCGATTTCATCGCGTCGAATGATGCCACCAGCCTCGAGCACTGTGGACGAAAGACACACCGCATTAAGATGCGACCGGCGACGATGAAGCGCATGCAGTTCGTTGGCGCCTATCGTGACGTTGATCTGCAAACGCCGACCGATGATGTCACCGGAATCGAGCGGAAAACCAAGCAGATCGCGGGCATCAAACCGACGAGTGATCGACAGGAAGATACCGAATTCACCGTCTATGAATGCTGTTGCGAACTGGACCTGATCGGTGATAGGCATACGGAGCGCAGCAAGCCCACCGGGCTGCCCCGCCCTTACATTGTCACGGTTGAGCGCGACAGTCGGCAGGTGCTTGAAATTCGCCGCAACTGGATTGAGGAAGACGAGCTTTACAGCGAGCGGCGCCGGTTCGTCGCGTCGCAGTTCCTGCCGATGTTCGGTTTCTATGCGACCGGGTTGCTTGGCGTGCTTGGCAATTCGAACAGCGCGCTTACCGCTGGCTGGCGGATCATGTGCGACAAGGGGATGTTTTCGAACTTTCCCGGCGGCATGTACCTGAAAAACGGTGATCGGCAGTTGGATAACAACTTTCGTGCGGCGCCCGGTGAGTTCGTGCCGGTGGATGGCGGTGGCAACACCGACATTCGTAAAGTCGTGGCGCCTTACCCCTATACCGAGCCAGGCATGGCCAGTCAGCAGTTTTTCGCCGGTATCGAGACGACCGCGCAGCGTGTGGGCGGATCCGCGTCGATCCCCGTGGCGGAAGGCAAGGCCGATACGCCAGTTGGTACGATGCTTGCAGCGCTCGAGCAGACATCGAAGATGATTAGCGCGGTTCATCGGCGCGCCCACACGGCGCAATCACTCGAATTCACGACGCTGCTCGAACTCATCCGTGAAAAGCCGGAAGATTTCGTAAAATATTTTCAGGCTGATGGTTTTTGGAGCGTCGAACGGCTGAACCGCGCGCTCGACAACTGGTCACTGATCCCGCGTGCCGACCCGAACACGCCGACGCAGATGCATCGGTTGCTCAAGATGATGTCGCTGAAGCAATTGCAGCAGTTGTCACCGGACATGTATGACGCGCGCAAGGTCGATGAGATCATTTTGCGCACGCTCGGCTTTGATGATCCGCAGGAACTGTTTGCGCCGCCGGCCGCCCCTGGCGCGCTGCCGCCTGACCCCACGTTGGCTGTGGCCGGTATCGTGGCGCAGACCGAGCAGATGAAGGCGCAATCGAAAGAGAAGATCGAACTCGGCAAGGGGAAATTGAAGCTTGTCGAGATGCAGGGCAAACAGCAGACCGAGGCGCAAAAGCTCGAGATCGCGCGGCAGAAGATCGAAACCGACGCGCGGTTGAAGCGTGAGGCGGAGGAAGCCGCGACCGAGCGTGAGTTGTTGAAGATCGCGGCGCAGGCCGAAGACGCCGCGACCGAGCGCGAGCATCAAGCCGGTATGTCCGACGCAGACCGTGAACACCAGAGCAGCGAAGGCGAGGCGACGCGCGAGCACGCAACACAGATCGCGAAGATGAAACCGAAGCCGGCGCCAGGGGCGAAGAAATGAACGCACACTGTCGCATCGGGAAGGTGAAATATAAGAACGGTCTAACCGTGCTGCCGAGCATTCCAGAGCGGCGCGCGGCCGGTGTGTTCAAAGAGTTCGACCGTGCTGCTGAATGGATGCGTGAGAATTTCAAAGATGACCTTGCCGGGTTCATCCTGATATCGTTCACCTACGATGGCGTGTTTACCTGCAATGCCATCACACGGGCATTGCGTCCACAAATCAACGATCTGCCGGCATGGGCTGCGGAAGTTTTACGACGCGACACCAGTGAGCGAGACGCAAGGCGGGTGGTCAGCAAAACCTTAGGAATCGAGTGATGGCAAGCTTCAAAGACATCAAAGCCGGTTGCGGATCGCGGCGCCGTTACGCGGACGGCGGCGCTGTTTCTTCCGAACGTAAGGGCTCGAAAACCGTTATCAATATCGTAACGCCGCCGGCCGCTGCTGCCGCGTCGGCGCCGCCTGTGCCCCCGATGCCGAATTCGCCTTCTCCATCGGAGGCGCCGGTTCCGCCTGCTGCGGCGGCTATGGCGCTTGGTCAGATGCAGGGTAAACCAGGCGCCCCGGGTGCGTTCGCCCGTGGCGGGCGGGTGAGTGACGCGGCGCAGGACAAACGCACCCTGAAAGCCATGGTGAAGCCGTCAGCGCTGAAGCGGGCGAACGGCGGCACGGTCGCGAGCGCGGACAAGCCGAAGCAAAAGGCCGGTTCGTCCAGCGGCAAGGGTCGGTTGCAGGAAACTACTTGGGCGAAGAAGAACGCCCCTAAGGGACGCGGGGCGTAAATGACAGCGGAAACACGGTGGCGGTTGCGGTGCCTTATGCGTCGGTGCAGCTTGGGCGCATTATGATGGTGACGTTCGACTGGTGGGTGTTCTGGTTGATCCTGGCTGGAGCATGCTTCATTGGCTTCATTGCGGGAAAATCGTCATGATTTCATTGGCAATGGCAGATAGTTTTGATGATGGGTCGATGCTGCCGGAAACGGATATGGATCGCACACCACATCCGTTATGAAAATCATCGTTGCAGCCCACCGATATGAAGAAGCGCTGACAGAATACCTACGGCGCCGCGCGGATAAACTTGGCGGAGATATCTTGCGCGGTGTGCCTGTGGCCGTGTATGAGATTCGTTGCGCGGAATTGCGCACATTAAACGAGGTCTTGGCGGAATTGCCAAAGATCATGCAGAAGACGAAAGACTGAACGTATGAAAATCAACGTCACCCGTTATTCCGAAGACCCCACTTGCGTCGAACCCGATGGCCTGCGTAAAAAATTGCTGGCCGATCTGATGCCGTCCGTCGCAAAAACGGGCTTGCAGCGCAATCGCTGCCTTGTCGCGACCTATATTCAGCCGTCCGTGACCAAAGGCGGCGTCATCATCCCAACGAGCACACAGGAAGAAGACCGCTGGCAAGGCAAGGTTGGTCTGCTGCTGACCGTGGGGCCGTCCGCGTTCGATTACGAGGAAGTCCGCGATGCGATCGACAGCGCGCAGCAGGAACAAGCGCGTGTTGCCAAGGAAAACGACATCGAACTGGACGATGACGACCGCAACGCGGTAGCGGCGCATGCAATGCGCTCGATGAAAATCCCTGAAATCGGCGACTGGGTGGCCTATCGCACCAGCGAAACGCATGAAGTCGGCATTGCGGTTGGTGACGGCCACACGCTCGTAAGCTGCCGGTTAATCATCGACGAAAGCATCATCATGCGGCTGGACGATCCACGCATCATTTACTAACCGAGGCTGATTTATGAGTAATCGAGGGCGCAGGGGCGGAGCCGCCGCACTGTTCGCGGCGCGGATGACCGAGGAACTCGAGCCGACCGACGAGGAAATCGAAACGTTCGGCGTCCCCGATACCGATCCGGCCGATGATACGCCGACCGACGATGAACCGGAAGACGACGGGCCATCAATCGATTACAGCCATATTGAAGACGAGCCCGCCGACGAGGAATCTGAACCCGAGAAACCGGCTGAACCCGACGCTGTGGCCGAACTGCGGGCGCAGCTTGACGCCATGCAGGCCGAGCGCGACGCCGAGAAAGCCCGTGCGGCGGTGCTCGATGAAGCGGCCAGCTTGCGGCAGGATCAGGTTACAGTTTCGCGGGCGCTCGGTCAAGCCAAAGGTGCTTTGAATACCGCCAAGGCTGACTATGCGAAGGCAGCGGCGGCCGGCGACTGGACGACGGCCGCCGAGCACCAGGCTACGATTGCAGCCGCCACGGCCGATATACGCGAGTTTGAGGGCGCGGCCGACGAGATCGCGAAAGCGGTTGAGGATTTCAACCGTGGCAAGCGACGCGCCGCCGAATCTGCGCCGAAACAGCCGGCTGACCCGTTCGAAACTGCGATTTCAAATATGTCTGACGCCTCGAAAGAATGGTGCCGGCGGAACAAAGCCGACCTGCAGAAGTCCCCCGCGCGTGGCGTGAAGGCGCAGGCGCTCCACCTCGAGGCTGTGGACGCAGGTTTGAAGCCGGACACCGCCGAATATTTCGCCTATCTCGATGAACAGATGGGATATCAACCCGTGACGAAGAAAACGACGAAGACGCCGCGCCCCACGGGTCAACCGCGCGTTGCCGCGCCTGCCGGTGGTCGATCTGGTGTGCCGAGTGCTGGCGCAAACGATGTGAAACTCAGCGCCGATGAAGTGGCGATGGCTAAACAGATGGGCATGAGCACGAAGGTTTATGCCGCGCGTAAATTGGAGATCATCAAAAATGGAAAAGACCCCTCCCGTGGCGGCCCCACGTATTCCAACACCTCACACCTCGCGCGCCGCTAACCCCCGCACGAGGAAGGCTGACATCGAAATCAAAGACGCATTCGGAAACCCTGTACCCATGACCGAGAAACGCAAGCCAGGCCGGCCGCCGCGTGCCGACGCGTCCACAGGCGGGCGCCCGGTAAACCGTCGCGAACTGCGGAACGGCGAAGTGGTCGGCCGTAACGGCGAAATCCTCACCCGTAACCGGGTCAGCGGTGATGGCTACATCAACGAGTTCGACATCCCGTCGTCTGTGATTGATCCGGATTGGTCGCTGCATTGGGCGCGCACTTCGTGCAACGGCAAGGCCGATAACGCCAACATCAACGAACTTTATGACAATGGCTGGCGGCCAGCATCACCGAAAAATTACGAGAAGGTGATGCCCGACATGCGCGGAAAAGAAACCATTGAACGCGATGGTCTCATGCTTATGGAACGTCCGGTGCGTTTGACGCAGGAAGCGATTGAAGAACAACACCAAGCTGCGCTAGAATTGCGCGAAATTCAGGGTGAAGCGTTCGGTAAGCGTAAATTGCCGAACGGGTTTGAAAAAGGCCGCAAGGCCGGTAAGGGAAATTTCAACGCGTCGAAAATTCTCAATCGCACCGTTGAACAGGCACCGAAGGAAGCCCGGCCACAGTACGCATACGCAACACCAGGCGATGACGATTAAAACAGCGGTTTCCCTTACATGACGGAAGGTCTAAGGTAAGGGAAACCCGGTTTCTTTAACTTGACGGGCATAAGCGGACGGCGGCGGAAAGCCAAGGTGATCGCGGCTCTAAGGATTTAACCCCTTTAGGAGTTGTGGCACATGCCCAACACAAACGTCCCGTTCGGCCTGCGTCTGCTTCAGCGCCAGAACGACGCCACGCCATCTTTCGGTCTGGGTATGGACCCGGTGAAGATCGCGGCAGCAAACACCAACAAAATCGCACGCGGTGACGGCCTCGCACGCCTCGCAACCGGCTATGTGGACCGCATCGGCGCGGCCGGTACCGCTGCTTCGCAGTGGATGGGCGTGTTCTTGGGTTGCGCATATCTAAGCACTAGCCAAGGCAAGCGCGTCGTCAGCTCGTATTTCCCCGGCGGCGACACCACAACAGACGTGGATTGCTACTACATCCCGTTGATGGGCACACCGAACGCCCGTTTCGTCATCCAGGCCACCAGCACAGCGATTGCGTTCGCCGACATCGGGATGAACTATGACATCGCTTATGCCGCACCGACCGTCTTCGGATCGTGGGCCCGGTCCAATACCACGTTGGCCACGTCCGGCGCGACCACGGCAACGCTGCCTTTCCGTCTCGTCGGCCTGTGGTCGCAATACCAGCGCGCCAACGGTCAGCCCGGTACCGATAATACCAGTTCGTTCAACTGGGGCGTTGTCGAGTTCAACGGCAACCAGGAAACTGGTCTGTAATCTCTAATCGCATGGGTCGGCCGGCGCCCACAACAGCTCCGGCAATCACCAATGTGAGGATGAGTCATGTCTATCAATATTGCTGCAATCCGTGATCTGCTGCTGCCGGGTCTCATGGATATCACTGGCCAGTATCGGCAGATCGATCGCCAATGGTCGAAGGTCTTCAAGACCTTTCAGAGCAACATGCAGCTTGAGCGCACCGTGCAGGCCCGCTACCTGCCGATGGCCGTTCTGAAGCTCGAGGGCGGCGGCACCACCTTCGACAACAACGCGGGCGAGCGCTACGTCTACAATATGGAGCCAATCGAGGCCGGTCTTGGCTATGCGATCACCCGCAAGGCCATCGACGATAACCTCTATCAGTCCGCGTTCATGCCCACCAATCTGGGGCTGAATAAATCGTTCTCTGAATTCTGGGAAGTCGAGGCGGCCGGCATCTTCAACAATGCCACGACCTATGACGCCAACCAGGGCGGCGACGGTCAGGCGCTTCTGTCGGTCAACCATCCGTATGATCTGGGCGTGTGGGCGAACACCACAGCCG
>JBBATT010000060.1:0-10603 GCA_040398605.1 Chakrabartia sp. | reverse complement strand
AGCATCTACACCAGCATCATGCAGGCCAAGCCGCCATCCTGCCGGTCTTTTCGATGGCGGACCGCAGGCGCGCGCTGCACAAGGCCGCGCTTGACGCGCAGCCAGAATGGCCTGTCATCCCCATGGCCAGCGTTATCGAGCAGATGGCTGTGCGCCGAAAGCCTGTCGGCGCCTTTGCGGCCTCCACCGCAGCAGCGGACAGCTTTGCCTTTCTCTGGCGGGCGGTTGAACGAAAGTTGGCCGAGCACAAGCCGTGAGCGGGTCGCTTGACCTGAACATGCTCTTGAAAGCCTATGCCATCGGCGCCTTTCCGATGGCGGATGACCGCGAGGCCGATGACATTTACTGGGTGGAGCCCCGCAAGCGCGGCATCCTTCCGCTCGACCGGTTCCATCTCTCAAAGTCCCTGCGCAAGACCCTGCGCAGCGACCGGTTCGAAACCACGTTCAATCAGGCCTTTCCTGAAGTCCTCGCCGCCTGTGCCGAATCGACTGAGGACCGACCGGGAACATGGATCAATGGCCAAATCGAACACGCCGTCCTCGAGCTTCATACAGCGGGGCACGCTCATTCCATTGAGACATGGTCTGAAGGACGTCTCGTCGGCGGGCTGTACGGGATTTCTCTGGGCCGCGCGTTTTTTGGCGAGAGCATGTTCAGCCGCATGACCGATGCCTCAAAGGTGGCTCTGGCCCATCTGGTGGCGCGGCTGAAAATGGGAGGGTTTACCCTGCTCGACTGCCAGTTCCAAACGCCACATCTTCAATCACTAGGCGCGATTGAGATCAGCCGGGCGGATTATTCGGTCGCGCTGTCCGCCGCGCTATCGGGCGCGGAAGGGGCGGTAACGGCTACCGGCGCTGATTTGGCGGCCTTTGACCGGGATCCGGACGCCCCACCAGCATCATCGCCGCGCGCCACAATCGTCTCCGGTCCGATATCAGGATGCCGCATCTTGCAGGCCTTAACCCACACATCATAAATCGGGTGCTCGACGACGTTGATCGACGGGCTTTCCTTATACAGCCAGCCCGAAAAGGTCTTGCGCCAAGTGGTGCGCGTCTCACGCGTGATCACTTGCACAAAGGCACCGGTCCAGCGCTCCGGCTCCCAAGGCGCCGTCGCTTCACAGGCCCGCAGACGGACCACAAGATCCCCGATGCGCACAGCGTCACCGGGCTTCATCGTCAGATCGCGTGACAGGCCGTTGCGCTTGTTGAGCACGCCGATCGTTGCCACCCGCTCGGCCATGGGCGTGACAATCCGGCTTTCCGGCAGGGGTGCAGACGGCTTGGCTTTTGACGGGGCAGGTGTCGCCTCTGCTGCCGCAGATTGTTCAGCCACAGGTGCAGGCGACGCCGTGGCAGAGGATTTCGGCGCTTTGGCCTCTGGCGTGTCCTGCAGAGCAGACGCCGCCTGCCAGGCAGCGAGCCCGGCAAGGAGCGCGGCACCCGTCCAGACGGCCGCGCGCCTCACGCGGCGTCCGGGCTCCAAGCTTCATAGTCGCCCGTCGCACTCGCGCGGCGACCGCCTGATTCAAGCGCGCCCATTGGGCGATAGGCGTTCGGGGTTCCCGTTAGATTGGGCTGGGGCTCCGCTTCCCAAACACGCGGCGCAGGCAGGCTTTCCGACGGCGGCGCATCAATTGTATTGTGCAGCCAGCCGAACCATTCGGGCGGAACGCGGCTCGCGTCATTGTTACCGGCATAGGTGACCCAGCGGCGATGATGGCCGGCGGGCTCCACCTTTTTTGCCTGATAATAGACATTGCCCTCGGCGTCTTCGCCGATGCGGACACCGCTGGTCTTGGTGTGGAGCCAAGTGCCGAAGGTCTGACCTTCCCACCATGTGAAGATGTTTTTGAAAACGCCCATGGTCGTGCCGTTACGACTTTGCAGCGTGTGATGCAACGGGCGCTAGCGGGGCCAACGCACCTTATCGCCTTCGGAAATGCCAAGTTCTGCCGCACGACCGCCCGCGATTTCCAGCACAGCCGACACCGGTTCGCCCGAATCAATCGGCTCCAGTGAATATGGGATGGCTTCTGCCGCGATACGGGCGATGGTCCCATCCGGGCGGATGAAGATGAGGTCAAGCGAGATGACCGTATTCTTCATCCAGAAGCTCGCCGGGCGCGGCGGGTTCATTGGGAAAATCATGCCGCCATTCGGCGCCAGCTTATCCCGAAACATCAACCCGCGGGCCTGTTCGCTTTCGGACCGAGCGACCTCAACCTTGAATGCGTGGGTCTTGCCTCCGGCCGTGCGAATGTCGAGCGGAACAACTGCAAGGCTAATTGCCGCTTTGGTGACGTCCGGATTTCCGGTCTGACACGCGGCGGGGAGCAACAAAAGAAACGCCGCAAGCGCCTTAAAAACTTTCATAGACGTTTCACCTCAACTGCAAGATAGCCTTTATCACTCTTCACAAGACGGGCTTCAAGCGTATCCTCTGGAAGTACATCGATGATTCCCGCCCGCCTAAGCGTTTCCATATGGACGAAGATGTCTGCGCCATCCTCTGACCGGACCAGAAATCCATAGCCCTTGGGTCGGTTGAACCATTTGACGGCAACGGGCTCGAAAGGCCCGGCATTTTCAACATCGGGCAGATCGACGCCACGGTCCCGCTTAGGGGCGCTGCCGGCGTCTTCGGGAACGATCGCCGAGCTGAGATCAAACGCGACCAAGCGCGTCGCTTGGAGCCCGCGTTGGCCAAGCGCAACTTCGCACGTGACGCGCGCGCCTTCCGGTAAGGTCCGACGGCCATGTTCCCGCAGAACAGAAAAATGGAGAAGAACGTCCCCGACCTCAATGTCATCCGGGACAATAAAACCGAAACCCCGCGTCGCGTCGAACCATTTGACATGGCCCTCCACGGTCCGGCTTTCGGCGTCCGTCCCCTCTCGCCTCACCTCCGTCATTCCGGAGCCCGGCATCTTGTTATCATTACACGGCCTCGCACAACCAAACGACACCCACCTGTTCACCTGCCGCGTCAGAACCTTATTGTGCGACCCTATAGTTCTGACAACGCCTGATCATCTTGGACAAGTTCCGGAGACAAATCAAGAATTCGCCGCGCTGTTAGATATGCATGCCCTGCGCGGAGCATTGCGGCCAATGCCTTGCGGCGGTGATCTGGGTTATCGGGGTGTGGGGAAAACGGGCCTAAACGTCGCCTTTTGGCATAAGCAAGAGCAGCAGCTGCGCTGTCCGCCTCTGCGCCGCGCAAAGCCTCCGCGGCATCGCCTTCCTCAATCCCGGCCGCATCAAGCGCCTGACGGACGCGGCGCGGGCCATAGCCACGGCGCGAAAGACCGCCCGCCTTCATCTCGGCATAGGCCCGATCATCGACAAACCGGTTCTCCGCAAGCTCGGCAACCAGAGCCTCCACCGGCGGCGCTTCCTCCCCTTCCCAGCCCCGTTCACGCACTTTCCGCTGCAAATATTGTGCGAGCTTGTGTCGGGATGTTGCGTATCGACTGACATAGGTCAGCGCGAATTGACGCAAATCCGCGCTATTGAGAGGTTTAGATGCGGTGAATCGTTTCATGTCTTATGTCCGGCCCAAATTGTGCCATAGTCCCGCAGGATTGGAAGCGCTCGCTACAATCGTCGCGAATGGGATTGCAACGCGCGTTTGAGCCAAAAGGCCAACGCCATGATGAAGTTGGGATACTCCGTGCAGGATAGCCTTGACCGGACCACCACGACGCCAGCCACGTCGATACTCCAGGCCACGCCAACGCGGGACAGCCTGCCCCGGCGCATGTCTGATTTTGCCACGCTAGGCGAAGCGCTAGACTATGCAGCGACCGGCGCTCGCGGGCTCAATTTTCATGATCCGCGCGGTAATCTGGCACGACCCTATCCCTATTCAGAACTGCGCCGCGACGCGCTCGACATGGCCTATCGCCTGATTGCCAAAGGCGTCACGCCCGGTGACCGGATTGCGCTGATCGCAGAGACATCTCCCGAATTCGCGGCCTTGTTCTTCGGCACTGTCTATGCCGGTGCTTGGCCGGTGCCACTGCCCCTGCCAACATCTTTCGGCGGGCGCGATTCCTATGTGGATCAGCTGGCCGTGCAAATGAAGAGCGCCGAACCCAAGTTCCTCATCTACCCGGAATCGCTTGAGAATATGGCGCCGGACGCCGGACGTCTTGTCGGTGCTGAAACAATTAGCTGGGAAGCCTTTGGCGCTGAGCCAGCCTTGGAAGCGCCGCTTCCCTCCGCCGCGACCGACGATATCGCCTATCTTCAATATTCAAGCGGATCGACGCGCTTCCCACATGGTGTGGCCGTGACCCACCATGCACTGCTCAACAATCTGGCTGCCCACGGCCACGGCATGGAAGTCAATGAGGCGGACCGCTGTGTATCTTGGCTGCCTTGGTATCATGACATGGGCCTTGTCGGCTGCTTCCTCTCGGTCGTCGCCAATCAGGTGTCGGTTGATTACATGAAGACCGAAGACTTTGCCCGCCGTCCGCTGGCTTGGCTTGATCTGGTCACCCGCAACACCCGCGTGGGCGACACGTCGATCAGCTATTCCCCCACCTTCGGCTATGACATCTGCGCGCGTCGCATTTCGAGCCAGAGCCATGTGTCCGAACGCTTCGACCTGTCGGGATGGCGCATTGCGGGCAATGGCGCGGACATGATCCGCCCGGATGTGATGCAGAGCTTTGTCGATGCTTTCCATGAAGCCGGCTTCAGCGCCAAAGCATTCCTGCCAAGCTATGGCCTTGCTGAAGCGACATTGGCCGTGACCATCATGCCGCCGGGCGAAGGCATCATTGTTGAACTGGTCGAAGAATCGGAACTGTCGGGCGAAGCTTGGCCAGGGGACCGGCCACAGCGCTATCGGGCAATCGTCAATTGCGGAAAACCATGCCGCGACATGGCATTGGAAATCCGTGGTGATGATGGCACGCCGCTTGTCGAAAGACAGATCGGCCAAGTCTGGACCGCTGGTCCGTCGATCATGCACAGCTATTTCCGCGATCCGGAATCTACTGAGGCCTGCCTGCAGAACGGTTGGCTCAACACCGGCGACATGGGCTATATGTCGGACGGATATCTCTATGTCGTTGGCCGCGCCAAGGACATGATCATCATCAATGGCAAGAACCATTGGCCACAAGACATTGAATGGGCGGTTGAGCAGCTGCCCGGTTTCAAGCAGGGCGATATCGCTGCCTTTTCCGTCACCATGCCGGGCGGTGAAGAATCGCCTGCTGTTCTCGTTCATTGCCGCACGACGGATGGCGAGGAACGGTCCAAATTGCGCGACGCGATCCGCGAAAAGGTTCGGTCAATCACCGGCATGAATTGTGTGGTGGAACTGGTCCCCCCCAGATCGCTGCCGCGGACCAGTTCTGGCAAGCTCAGCCGCGCAAAAGCGCGCAGTCTCTATCTTTCGGGAGAGATCCAGCCCTACGCGCTGGCGGCTTAACGCCCATTCGGAGCTAAAAAACCGAAAGAGTGCTTACCGAACGCTAACCCTTTTGCGCTTATGCCCTTGGGTGTGAGACGGAAAAGCACCCATTCTAAAGCGCCCGGCATTCCCGGTTGGCTCTCGATCCTTGGCTTTACGGAGCCGGCGGGCACCGATTGGGGTGTCGTGCGCGCAGCCCAGCTTGCTGTTGTGAAGCGATTTGCCGTGACGCGCCTCGTCATTTCAGTCTTGGGCGCAATTGTCCTGCTGCTGCTGCTCAAATCCTCCATTTCTTCGCTAAAGCTGGGCCTTTGGTTTATCTGCACCATCGTCATGGCGGGCGTGGCCGCATGGCCGCACCTGCGGGAACGCGATTGGACCCCAGTGATTGCAACAAGCGGAGACCTTCACCGCGAAACCGGCATTACCCTGATTGGCGCTGCCGCTTGGGCCGTGGCGCCCCTGCTCTTTGGCCCGGGTGCTTCGGCGGAAAGCCTGATCGGCATCTGGACCGTGCTGACCGCGCTGATGGCCGGGATGACCGTTGCGCTGTCGGCTGTGCCCATGGCAACGGCGGCCTTCTTGACTGTGACCGGCACCAGCCTCGCCGCGATGATGTGGTATACAGGCATGCCCCTCATTTCGGCCACAGCCGCTGCTTATTCCGGGGCACTGATGCTCAGTTGCCTTGCCAATGGCCGCAACTTTGTGATGCACCGTTCCGTGGAAAGCGAACTTGCCGAAAAAGACGAAGTCGTCAGCCTCCTCCTGCGTGAGTTTGAGGAATCGGGGGGCGACTGGATGTGGCAGATCGATGCCTCAAAGTGCCTCACGCATGTGTCCCCACGCTTTGCCTATGCGCTCGGGCTCCAGCCTGATCAGGTGGAAGCCAAGCCCATTCTCGAAATCCTTGCAGGCGATTCGTGGGAAGCTGGTAATTTTTCAGCAGCGCTCCGTGTCTTGGCCGACAAGCTGAAGAACCGCGAGAACTTTAGCGACCTGATCCTGCCGGTCACCGTCGCGGGCGAAGCGCGTTGGTGGGAACTCTCCGCCTCGCCACGCTTTGACGAATCTGGCTCCTTCCTCGGCTTCCGGGGCGTCGGGTCCGACGTGACCGAAGCCCACCGGTCTGCCGATAAGATCAACCGGATGGCGCGCTACGACACGCTGACCGGCCTGCCCAACCGTCTGCACATCACAGAAGCGCTGGGCGATGCGATGGCCGAGGCGGACCGCTGGCGCGGTCGCTGCGCCTTCCTGATGATCGATCTGGACCGGTTCAAAGCGGTCAACGACACGCTGGGCCATCCCGTAGGCGACCGGCTGCTCACGCGTGTAGCGGAACGGCTGCGCTCGATCATGACCGATAATGAAGTCTGTGGCCGTCTGGGTGGCGACGAATTTGCGGTCGTCGTCAGGGACGCCAACGACCCGCAGCGTCTGTCCAAATTTGCCCAGAACATCATCGACACGCTGTCGCAGCCCTATGAGGTCGACCAGCACACGCTGTACATCGGCGCCAGCATCGGCACCGCCACAGGCCCGCGCGACGGCCGTACGGTTGAGACGCTGATTCGGTCGGCAGATCTCGCACTCTACCGGTCCAAGGACGTCGGCGGGGGTGCTGTCCATTGCTATGAGCCTCAGCTGCACGTGCACGCCGAAGAGCGTCGCGTGATCGAAATTGCCCTTCGCAAAGCGTTGGAACGCAATGAGTTTGAAGTGCACTATCAACCCGTCGTCAATGCTGAGACGAGCGCTGTTGAGAGCTTTGAGGCGCTCTTGCGCTGGACCAACCCGGAATTAGGTCCAGTCTCGCCCGCCAAATTCGTGCCGGTGGCCGAAGATACGCGCCTTATCGCCCCGATTGGCGATTGGGTGCTGCGCACCGCGTGCGCCGAAGCGGCCACATGGCCCTCCACAATCCGCGTTGCCGTCAACGTGTCGGCGGAACAACTGACCGACGTGAATTTCGTGACGTCTGTCGTTCAGGCCTTGTCGCAAAGCGGCCTTACGCCGCAACGGCTAGAGCTGGAAGTGACCGAAAGCGTCTTCATGCGTGAAGGCACCGTTGCACTTCAGATCCTCGACCAGCTGATGGCGCTAGGCGTGCGGCTGGCGCTGGATGACTTTGGCACCGGCTATTCCTCGCTCGGCTATCTGTCGCGGACCAAGTTTAATACGATCAAGGTGGACCGCTCTTTCGTTCAGGGAGCTGCGCGCAACGCACCGGAAAGCTTGGCGATCATCCGTGCTGTGGTCGCACTTGCGAACAGCCTTGGCATGGTGACAACAGCCGAGGGTGTGGAGACCGAAGAAGAATATCGGATGATCTGCCAGCTCGGCTGCCGCAAGATTCAGGGCTACCTCTTTGGACGCCCCATGCCCGCCGCCGACGCGCGCCGTCTTCTGGCCGACAGTCGGGGGGATCGCGCCGTCGCCTGATCCCGAGCACACACGGGACGAAAAACGACGGTCTTTGCTTGCACGATAAGGGGCGCTTCGCTATGCGCCGCGGTCTGGCCATAGGAGCGTAGCTCAGTTGGTAGAGCATCGGTCTCCAAAACCGAGGGCCGTGGGTTCGAGTCCCTCCGCTCCTGCCAGTTTCCCGAATCGCAGACTCTACTTTCGCGAATCGAGGGGGACTGGCCCTATGTCCGTCGCGGAAGGGCAAACCCCATGCGACGCTTGCTTTTCCGCCAAAAGCTAACTATTGGCGGCGCATCCCGACATGAGGGTTCCACATTTGCCGGTTTTTCCGGTTGCGGTCCTGTTGTCGAAACAAGTTTTGAAGGACGGAAACGGGTTCATGGCTAAAACCAGCCCAGGCGAATTCATCCGGCAGGTCCGGGCCGAAACGGCTAAGGTTTCTTGGCCTACGGGTCGTGAAACCGGCATGACCGTTGTCATGGTGATCATCATGACGACGATCCTTGGGCTGTTTTTCCTTGGCGTTGATTCGGTGTTCAGCTGGATCGTGAAAACGCTGCTCAGCCTCGCTTCCTGACGCATAAGAAAAGAAGACTATGTCACGCTGGTACATCATCCACGCCTATTCGGGCTTTGAGAACAAAGTGCGCGATGCGATTCTGGCAGACGCGCAGCGTCTCGGCCTGGAAGCGCTTGTCGATTCGGTTGAAGTGCCCGTGGAAACCATCACCGAAATCCGCCGTGGCAAGAAGATCCAGTCGGAACGCAAGTTCTTCCCGGGCTATGTTCTGGCCAAGCTGAGCATGAATGATGATGTGTATCACCTCATCAAGAACCAGCCGAAGGTCACAGGCTTCCTTGGATCAATGGGGAAGCCGCAGGCAATCAGCGAAGCTGAAGCCGCGCGCATCCTGAACACCAAGGCAGAAGCCGCCGCTGCGCCCAAGCAGCAGATCCGCGTCGATTACGAAATCGGCGATCAGGTCAAGGTTCTCGATGGGCCATTTGCCAGCTTTACCGGCCTCGTCGAGGAACTCGATTTCGACAAGGGTCGCGTCAAGGTTTCCGTGTCGATCTTCGGCCGCCCGACACCGGTCGAGCTCGAGTTCGAACAGGTTGAACGGACGAAATGAGATTTGGGCCCTTTGGGGCCCGGATAAGCGCGGGAGGGGGCCACCCCGTTTGAACCGCTAAACTTGAACCGGGCAAAGCGCTGAAGGCGTGGATCCCATCTAAAGAGTGAGTGAACAATGGCCAAAAAGATTGCCGGCTATATTAAGCTGCAGGTGCCCGCGGGCGCCGCCAATCCATCCCCGCCAATTGGCCCTGCTTTGGGTCAGCGCGGCGTGAACATCATGGAATTCTGCAAGGCGTTCAACGCGGCGACGACAGAGCTCGAAAAGGGCATGCCGATCCCGACTGTGATCACGGTGTTTGCAGATAAGAGCTTCTCCTTCGTCACGAAGACGCCCCCTGCGACCTATCTGATCAAGAAGGCTGCCAAGCTCGACAAGGGTTCGAAGGAACCCGGCAAGGCATCCATCGGTTCGATCGCCCGTTCCAAGCTGTCCGAAATCGCTGAGGCGAAAATGAAGGACCTGAACGCGAACGATATCGAAGCAGCAACGCGCATCATCGAAGGCTCTGCCCGTTCGATGGGCCTCGAAGTAGTGGAGGGCTGAGCCCATGGCATTTCAGAGCAAGAAGGCCAAGAAGCTGGCCACCGTCGTCAACCGTGAAAAGCTGTATGGCGTCACTGAAGCTATCGCGCTGATCAAGGAAAACGCGACGTCGAAGTTCGACGAAACGATTGAAGTTGCGCTCAACCTCGGTGTTGATCCGCGTCACGCCGACCAGATGGTCCGCGGCGTCGTCTCGCTGCCCAAGGGCACCGGCAAGACCGTTCGTGTCGCTGTGTTCGCCAAAGATGCGAAGGCTGAAGAAGCCCGCGCAGCCGGCGCAGACATTGTCGGTGCTGACGATCTCATCGACCAAATCACCAACGGCAACATCGATTTCGATCGCTGCATCGCCACCCCGGACATGATGGGCCTTGTTGGCCGCGTCGCCAAGATCTTGGGGCCTAAGGGCATGATGCCGAACCCGAAGCTCGGCACTGTGACGCCAAACGTCGGTCAGGCCGTGAAGGACGCCAAGGGCGGCCAGGTTGAATACCGCGTCGAAAAGGCCGGCATCATCCACAGCGGTATCGGCAAGGCGTCGTTCTCAGCAGAAGACCTGCGCGAAAACTTTGACGCGCTGGTTTCGGCCATCGTGCGTGCCAAGCCGTCGGGCGCTAAGGGCAAGTATCTGCGCAAGGCCGCCATCAGCTCGTCGATGGGCCCGGGCATTCGCCTGGACGTCGCCGAACTCGGCAACGCCTGATTTTGAATTTGCAGGGAACGGCCTTCGGGTCGCCCCTGCGGAAAAGAACCGGCCTTTGGGCCGGTTCACCGTCCGAGACAGCAGGTGAAGGACATGACGTCCTTCTTAATTGCCTGCCTAGGCGGGGACATGGATTACCAACGGTCTCCTTTTTCAAAGAGACTGCCATTCCCCACGGACAATGGGCTGACCGCTAAGGCTTAGGCTGGATCGGTTGACCAAACGGTTTGCGGATGGGCCGCAAGCCGAATGTTGAAGGAGAATGGCATGGATCGTGCTCAAAAGGCCGATGCTGTCGCTGAACTCAAGAGCGTCTTTAACGAGGTTGGGGTGATTGTTGTCACCC
>JBBATT010000059.1:0-10605 GCA_040398605.1 Chakrabartia sp. | reverse complement strand
GAGGTTGCGGTAGGGAAGATAGAGCGAGGACCGCGCCCCCACCGTCACCAGCGCCTCACCGCTGGCGATGGCGCGATAGGTCCGCCTGCGCTGCGATTGCCGCAGGTCGCTATGCCAGGCGACGGGCGCATGCCCGAATCGATCTGTGAAGCGCCGCAGGAACGGTTCGGTCAGTGCAATCTCCGGCAGCAGGACAAGCGTCTGCTTGCCCATGCGGATCGCCTCGGCAATCGCCTCAAAATAGACCTCGGTCTTGCCGGAGCCGGTGACGCCATCGAGCAGGACCGGCGCGAACGCCTCTGCCTTCACCATCGCGACCAGCGTGTCCGCCGCTTCCGTCTGTTCCGGCGAGAGCGCAGGCGGAGCGAAAGCGGGATCAGGCGCGATGAATGGCGTGTCGAGGGCAACCTCAACGCCTTCAATGACGCCCTGCTTCAGCAGCCCACGGATGACGGCCTCGGACACGTCAGCAATAGTGGCCAGTTCGCGGATGAGGCCCTGACGCTCGCCGATACGCTCGATCGCCTGCGCGCGCTGCGACGTCATCTTGTCCGGCTGTTTGCCCGACAGGCGATACTCAACCACCGTCCGCCCGCCCTCAAGCGCGGCGGCAGAGGAAAGTGCCATGCGCACCACTGAGGTCGGCGGGGCGAGGTAATAATCCGCCGTCCACTCGATCAGGCGGCGGAGCGGCGCGCCAATGGGTGGAATGTCATAAACCTCTAAAATATTGCGCAGCCGGTTGTCGCCCACGGTCTCCGTTGGCAGTGATTCTAATTCCCAAACCACGCCCGTCATCTCACGCGGGCCAAGCGGCACGCGCACGACGCTGCCGAATTCGACCTCCATGCCATGTGGCACGCGATAGTCGAGCGGACCGAGCGCCGGGTTGGTGTGGAGGATGCGAACACGCGACATTGCATCGCCGATAGCGCGCCATCGGCTTGCAGGCCAGCGGGGGCACTGCTAGGCGCGCATCCATGTCAGTCGATCACGCAACCGTCCGCAAGATCGCCTCGCTCGCCCGCATCGCCGTTACGGATGATCAGGTCGAGGCGATGGTGCCCGAACTCAACAATATCCTCGGCTGGATCGAGCAGCTGGGCGAGGTGGATACGTCCGCCGTCCAGCCGATGACCGCCGTCATCCCCAACGTCCTGCGCCTGCGCGACGACGTGGTGACCGATGGCGACGTCCGCGATGCCGTGCTGAAGAACGCGCCTCAGGCCGAACAGGGCTTCTTCACCGTGCCCAAGGTGATCGAATAATGACCAATCTAACTGACCTTGGCATTGCTGCCATCCGCGACGGCTTCAAAGCGGGCGACTTTACCGCGCGTGACGTCGCCTCCGCGTTCAACGATGCGGTCGCCGGCGCAAAGGCGCTCAATGCCTTCATCGTCGAAACCCCCGAGATTGCGCTCGCTGCTGCCGATCAGGCCGACAAGGACCGCGCGGCGGGGGCGCTGAAGCCACTGTCCGGCGTGCCGATTGGCATGAAGGATCTGTTTGCGACCAAAGACGTCCAGACCACGGCGGCCAGCCACATCCTCGAAGGCTTTGTACCGCAGTACGAATCGACTGTGTCCGGCAAGCTGTGGAACGCAGGCGCGGGCATGCTCGGCAAGCTCAACCTTGATCAGTTCGCCATGGGCTCGTCCAACGAGACGAGCTTTTTCGGCAATGTGATTTCGCCCTGGCGGCGCAACAATGGCGATACCGCCGCACTTGCGCCGGGTGGATCGTCAGGCGGCACGTCCTCCGCCATCGCGGCGCGCCTTGTGCCCGGTGCGACAGGGACAGACACCGGCGGCTCGATCCGCCAGCCTGCCGCTTTCACTGGCATTTCGGGCATCAAGCCGACCTATGGCCGCTGCTCACGCTGGGGCATCGTTGCCTTCGCGTCCTCGCTTGATCAGGCAGGCCCGATGGCACGCGACGTGCGGGATTGCGCGATCCTGCTGGAAAACATGGCAGGCTTTGACCCCAAGGATTCAACCTCGCTCGACCTGCCCGTCCCCAACTGGGAAGCTGCCCTTTCGACCGACCTTAAGGGTAAGCGCGTCGGTATCCCCAAGGAATATAGGGTCGACGGCATGCCTGCCGAAATCGATGCACTTTGGGAACAGGGCATTGCCTGGCTGAAGGATGCGGGCGCGGAGATCGTCAACGTCTCGCTGCCGCACACCCAATATGCGCTGCCCGCCTATTACATCATTGCGCCAGCCGAAGCGTCATCCAACCTCGCCCGCTATGATGGTGTGCGTTATGGCCTGCGCGACTTGCCCGATGGCGCGAACTTGCAGGACATGTATGCCGCAACCCGCGCTGCGGGCTTCGGGGATGAGGTCAAGCGCCGCATTCTCATCGGCACCTATGTGCTCTCGGCTGGTTTCTACGACGCCTATTACACGCAGGCGCAAAAGGTCCGCACGCTCATCGCGCGCGACTTTGATCAGGCTTGGGAAAAGTGCGATCTGCTACTCACCCCGACCGCGCCGAGCGCTGCTTTCGGCCTTGGTGAGAAGTCGGACAATCCGCTCGCCATGTATCTGAACGACGTCTTCACCGTGCCAACGTCGCTGGCGGGTCTCCCTGCCATGTCGGTGCCGGGTGGCCTCGACGCACTCGGCCTGCCGCTGGGTCTTCAGATCATCGGCAAGGCTTTGGATGAACAGACCGTGCTGAATGCGGGCCTCGCAATTGAGGAACGCGCCGGATTTACGGCACGCGCGGACAAGTGGTGGTAATATGAGCAGCTATCGTATTCAGGGCACAACGGGTGAATGGGAGGTCGTGATCGGCCTTGAAGTCCACGCGCAGGTCACGTCCAACTCCAAGCTGTTTTCGGGCGCCGCGGCCTCTTTCGGGGCGGAACCGAACACGCAGGTCTCGCTGGTGGACGCCGCCATGCCGGGCATGCTGCCTGTGCCCAATGCCGAGTGTATCCGTCAGGCTGTGCGCACCGGCATCGCCATCGACGCGCAGATCAACCGCTGGAGTCGGTTTGACCGGAAGAATTATTTCTACGCGGATTTGCCGCAGGGATATCAGATTTCCCAGCTGTACCACCCGCTGGTGGGCGAAGGGCATCTGGACATCGACGCCGACGAAAAGGCGGGCATCTTAGAGGCCAAGCGCATCGGCGTGGAACGCATCCATGTGGAACAGGACGCGGGTAAGCTGATGCATGACCAGCACCCAACGCGGTCTTATGTCGATCTCAACCGTTCCGGCGTGGCGCTGATGGAAATCGTGTCGCGGCCCGACATGACCTCCCCTGCCGAAGCGGGTGCCTATTTGCGCAAGCTGCGCGCTATCCTGCGCTATGTCGGCTCGTGCGATGGCAATATGGAAGAAGGCTCGATGCGGGCCGACGTCAACGTCTCGGTCCGCCGCGCAGGCGAAGAGCTGGGCACGCGCACCGAAACCAAGAACGTCAATTCCGTCCGCTTCGTCATGCAGGCGATTGAGCATGAGGCGAACCGTCAGGTCGACGTGCTCGAAGCCGGGGGCAAGATCGTTCAGGAAACGCGCCTGTTCAACCCGGACACAGGCACGACGCGTTCGATGCGGTCCAAAGAAGATGCGCATGATTACCGCTACTTCCCCGATCCCGATCTGTTGCCGCTCGAACTGACCGAGGCGTTTGTTGAAGACTGCCGCGCAAGCCTGCCTGAACTGCCCGATGCCAAGCGTGCACGCTATATCGAAACGCTCGGCATCAGTGCCTATAACGCCGCTGTTCTGACCGCAGAGGTCGAGACGGCCCGCTGGTTCGAAGCCCTTCTGGATCAGGGTGCCGAAGCCAAGCAGGCGGCCAACTGGGTTATGTCCGAACTGTTCGGCGCGCTGAACCGCCTTGGCAAGTCGATCGAGGACAGCCCCGTCTCACCCGCACAGGCCGCCGAACTGCTGACGCTCGTCACCGACGGGACGCTGTCGGGCAGCCTTGCAAAGCAGGTGTTCGAGAAGATGCTTGAAACCGGCGACAGCGCGGGAACCATCGTTGAACGCGACGGCCTGAAGCAGACGAGCGACACCGGCGCCATCGAGGCCGTCATCGCCGACGTGCTCGCCAAGAACCCCGGCCAGCTCGAACAATATCGCAGCGGCAAGGAGGCTCTGTTCGGCTTCTTTGTCGGCCAGACGATGAAAGCCATGGCCGGAAAGGCCAATCCGGCTGTCGTCAATGAGCTTCTAAAGAAGGCGCTCGGCTAAGCGGAACTTGGCGCTGGGCAGGCCATCACCCTTGCCCTTCGCGTTCCCCGTGCTATAGCGCCGCCCCACCGGCCTCATGCGGGCGTGGCGAAACTGGTAGACGCGCCAGATTTAGGTTCTGGTATCGTAAGATGTGGGGGTTCGAGTCCCTTCGCCCGCACCAGGTTTGCCAAGCCCCGTTTTTTCCTGTTGTCAGGAATGACGGGCCTAGCAGATTTCCTGAAGGATTGAGTGACCAATGCAGACTGTCGAAACGTTGAACGAAGGCCTGAAGCGCGCCTACACGCTGACGATTACCGCCAAGGATATCGCCGCGCGCGTCGAACAGGAAGTCACGCGACTCGCACCCACGGTGCGTATGCCCGGCTTCCGCCCCGGCAAGGTGCCTGCCAACCTCGTCAAGAAAATGCACGGCGAAGCGCTTCAGGGCGATGCGCTGAACACGTCGGTGCAGGAAGCTGTCCAGTCGCTCATCGGCAAGGAAAAGCTCCGCCCCGCCATGTCGCCGTCCGTTGAACTGGGCGAAGGCTATGAGCATGGTAAGGATGCCGAAGTGAAGGTTGCACTCGAAGTGCTGCCCGAAATCAAAGCACCAAGCCTCGACGGCCTGAAGCTGGAGCGCCTGACGGTGGAAGCCAGCGCAGACGCCATCGACGAAGCCGTGCTCCGCATCGCGCAGCAGCAGAAGAATTTCAAAGACGCCCCCAAGGGCCACAAAGCCGCAACGGGCGATCTGGTTGTCATGGACTTTGTCGGCAAGGTCGACGGCACACCGTTTGACGGCGGCACAGGCGAAGGCATGTCGGTTGAAATCGGCACCGGTCGTTTGATCCCGGGCTTTGAAGACCAGCTCGTCGGCGTCAAGGCCAATGACGAAAAGACGATCACCGTCACCTTCCCGGCCGACTATAATGTCGATTATCTCAAGGGTAAGGAAGCGACCTTTGACCTCGTCATCAGCGACGTCCGCGTTGCCGACGAAGCCAAGGCGGATGACGACTTCGCTAAGTCGCTGGGTCTGGAAGGCATTGATCAGCTGCGTGAGCTGATGAAGGGTCAGCTGGAGCAGGAATTCAACCAGCTCACACGCACGCACATGAAGCGCCGTCTGCTCGACCAGCTGGCCGCGTCGCATGATTTTGACGTGCCGCCATCGATGGTGGACGCTGAGTTCAACCAGATCTGGGCGCAGCTTGAGCATGAAGCCGGTCAAGAAGCCGATCCAGAAGCTGCTCGTGCGGAAATGGAAAAGGACCGCGTCGAGTATCTCGCCATCGCCGTCCGCCGCGTCCGTCTGGGCCTGCTCCTGTCTGAAATCGGTCAGGCCAACAACGTCCAGATCTCTGCTCAGGAAATGAACCGCCTGATCCAGCAGGCCGCGATGCAGTATCCGCAGCAGGATCGGGAACGCTTCGTCCAGTACGTCCAGCAGGACCCGATGGCCGCCGCACAGATCCGCGCGCCGCTTTATGAAGATAAGGTCGTCGACTTCCTGTTCTCAACCGCAGACATCACCGACCGCGCCGTGACCCGTGAAGAGCTGGAAGCCGCGATTGAAGCTGACAGCGATGACGGCCACGTCCATGGCCCGGGCTGTGGCCACGATCATGGCGACGAAAAGCCAAAGGCAGCCAAGAAGCCAGCCGCCAAAAAGGCCGCAGCGCCCAAAGCCGAAGCCGCTGCAAAGCCCGCCAAGGCGGCAAAGCCAGCAGCGGACGCAGCGGAAAAGCCTGCGAAGAAGGCGCCTGCCAAGAAAAAGGCCTGATTTTTCAGAGGCTTTGAAGGAAAAGAAGGGCCCTCTGCGCAAGCAGGGGGCCTTTTCTTTTGGACTTTGTCCGCCCTGATTCGCAACTCTGGGACATGGATTCGCCAAACTGAGCCGCTCACCTGACCAAAGGGCCATTTGACGTGCAATAAACTTCCATATTATGGGGCCCCGAAGCAGTGAAAGCTGCGCTAAACGCCGACATACGTTTTCATGGCTTCACACACTCACGGTCGCCCCTATAGCGACGGTGAGAATCGCTATGGCTGCGGCCAAAGTTGGAGGTTTTTTTGGGCGAATTTGGGTTTCCAGCGAATCAGGGTCTTTATGACGCGCGCAACGAACATGATGCGTGCGGTGTCGGCTTTGTGGCCAATATTAAAGGCGTGAAATCGCACGAAACCGTCAAACGCGGCCTCGAAATTCTCGTCAACATTGATCATCGCGGTGCAGTGGGTGCCGACCCCTTGTTGGGCGATGGCGCCGGCATCCTCATCCAGATCCCCGACGCGTTGTTCCGCGACTGGGCAGCAGGCGCCAAGGTGACGCTTCCCGCACCCGGCGACTATGCTATCGCGATGTGCTTCCTGCCGCAGGACAAAGCCGCACGCGACTTTGGCGTGAAGAACTTTGAAGAGTTTTGCATCAAGGAAGGCCAGACCGTCATCGGATGGCGCGACGTGCCGACCGATCCTACAGGTCTCGGCAAGGCCGTTATCGAGCAGATGCCGGTCATCCGTCAGCTCATCATCGGTCGCGGCGAAAACTGCGCAGATCAGGATGCGTTTGAGCGTAAGCTGCTCGCCATCCGCAAGCACGCGCAGAACCCGCTTGTCGCGCTCGCCGAAAAGCATAACCTGCCCGGCCTGCCGAGCTTCTATATGCCGTCGCTCTCGACGCGCACGATCGTCTACAAAGGCCTTCTGCTCTGCGATCAGGTCGGCAGCTTCTACAAGGATTTGCAGAACCCGCTCTGCACGTCGGCCCTCGCACTCGTCCACCAGCGCTTTTCGACCAACACCTTCCCGTCCTGGAAGCTGGCCCACCCCTATCGCTTCATCGCGCATAACGGGGAAATCAACACGGTTCGCGGCAATGTGAACTGGATGAACGCGCGCCGCCGCACGATGGAATCAGACTTGCTGGGTGCGGACCTCGATAAGATGTGGCCGCTCATTCCGCACGGCCAGTCCGACACGGCCTGCCTCGACAATGCGCTCGAGCTGTTGCTCGCGGGCGGCTATTCACTGGCCCATGCCGTCATGATGCTGGTGCCCGAAGCCTGGGCCGGCAACCCGATGATGGATGCTGAGCGGCGCGCCTTTTACGAATATCACGCAGCGCTGATGGAACCATGGGATGGCCCTGCCGCCATCGCCTTTACCGATGGTCGCCAGATCGGCGCCACGTTGGACCGCAACGGCCTGCGCCCGGCCCGCTTCCTCGTCACTGATGATGATCACGTCATCATGGCCTCAGAATCGGGCGTTCTTCCCGTCAAGGAAGACAATATCGTCCGCAAATGGCGCCTCCAGCCCGGCAAGATGCTGCTGATTGATCTGGAAGAAGGCCGCATCATTGAGGATGAGGAAATCAAGGCGCAGCTCTCTGCTGCCCAGCCTTACAATGAATGGCTGGCTGCGGCGCAGTATAAGCTGAAGGATCTCAGCGACGTCGAAGTCACAGAGCCGACCCTTCCCAATGATAAGGCCGTCCTGCTCGATCGCCAGCAGGCCTTTGGCTATACGCAGGAAGACATTAGCCGCTTCCTCGAGCCGATGGCCGCTAATGGCGACGATCCCTTGGGGTCGATGGGCACAGACACGCCAATTGCGGTGCTGTCGTCCAAGTCACGCCTGCTCTACGATTACTTCAAGCAGAACTTCGCGCAGGTCACCAACCCGCCGATTGATCCGATCCGCGAAGAACTCGTCATGAGCCTTGTCTCGATGATCGGCCCGCGCCCGAACCTGCTCGGCCGTGTCGCTGGCACGCACAAGCGCTTGGAAGTCGATCAGCCGGTGCTGACCAATGCGGACCTCGCCAAGATCCGCTCGGTCGAAGTGTCGCTCGACGGCGCCTTCCGCACCGAAACCATCGACATGACGTGGGATGCCAAGACGGGCCCCGCGGGTCTGGAATTGGCGCTGAAGGAAATGTGCTGGGCCGCCACCGAAGCGGTGCTGGCGGATAAGAACATCCTTATCCTGTCTGACCGCGCAGAAGGGCCAGACCGGATTGCGATGCCCGCCTTGCTGGCAACGGCAGCTGTCCACCATCACCTCGTCCGCCAGGGCCTGCGCATGCAGACCGGGCTGGTCGTGGAAACGGGCGAAGCACGTGAAGTCCATCACTTCTGCGCTTTGGCAGGCTATGGCGCCGAAGCGGTCAACCCCTATGTCGCCTTTGAGACGCTGGAAGACATTCGCGTCCGTCAGGGCCTGTCCCTGACCAGCTATGAAGTTCAGAAGAACTTCATCAAGGCAGTTGGCAAGGGCATCCTGAAGGTCATGTCCAAAATGGGCATCTCCACCTACCAGTCCTACTGCGGCGCGCAGATTTTTGACGCGGTCGGCCTGTCATCTGCCTTTATCGACAAATATTTCACCGGCACAGCGACGACCATCGAAGGCATCGGCCTAGACGAAGTCGCTGAGGAAACGGTGCGCCGTCACGCAACTGCTTATTCGGACAATCCGATCTATCGCAACATGCTCGATGTCGGCGGCATCTATGGCTACCGCGTCCGCGGCGAAGACCATGCTTGGACGCCAACCAGCGTTGCCAAGCTGCAGCACGCCGTGCGCGGCAAGAGCCCGAAGGACTATGAAGAGTTCGCCCGTTCGATCAACGAGCAGAGCGAGCGCCTTTTGACCATCCGTGGGCTGATGACGCTCAAATCGGCGGAAACGCCGCTCGACCTCTCCGAAGTTGAGCCAGCAAGCCAAATCGTCAAGCGGTTCGCAACGGGCGCGATGTCCTTCGGCTCGATCAGCCGCGAAGCGCACACCACGCTCGCCATCGCGATGAACCGGATCGGCGGCAAGTCGAACACCGGTGAAGGCGGGGAAGAGCCGGATCGCTTCACGCCATTGGCCAATGGCGATTCGATGCGCTCGGCGATCAAGCAGGTCGCCTCGGGTCGCTTTGGTGTCACGACCGAATATCTCGTCAATGCTGACGACATCCAGATCAAGATGGCGCAGGGTGCAAAGCCCGGCGAAGGCGGCCAGTTGCCCGGTGACAAGGTCGACAAGATCATCGGCAAAACGCGCCACTCGACGCCGGGCGTTGGCCTCATTTCGCCCCCGCCGCACCACGACATCTATTCGATTGAGGATCTGGCGCAGCTGATCCACGATCTGAAGAACGTCAACACCGGTGCCCGCATCTCGGTGAAGCTTGTCTCCGAAGTTGGCGTCGGCACAGTGGCCGCAGGCGTTGCCAAGGCACGTGCGGACCATGTGACCATCTCCGGCTATGAAGGCGGCACAGGCGCTTCGCCGCTGACGTCGCTGACACACGCCGGTTCGCCTTGGGAAATCGGTCTGGCGGAAACACAGCAGACATTGCTCCTCAACGGCCTGCGGTCCCGCATCGCGGTACAGGTCGATGGTGGACTTCGCACCGGTCGTGACGTGGCCATTGGCGCGCTGCTCGGCGCGGATGAATTTGGATTTGCGACCGCACCCCTGATTGCCGCGGGCTGCATCATGATGCGCAAATGCCATCTGAACACCTGCCCCGTCGGTGTGGCAACGCAAGACCCTGTCCTGCGCGCACGCTTCACCGGCCAGCCGGAACATGTGATCAACTACTTCTTCTTCGTCGCAGAAGAGCTCCGCCAGATCATGGCAGAGATGGGCTTCCGCACCGTTGAAGAAATGGTTGGCCGCGTCGACAAGCTCGACATGCGTCAGGCGCTTGACCATTGGAAAGCGCACGGCGTTGATCTGACCAAGATCCTGCACAAGGTCGCGCTGCCAGAGGGTGCGGCGCTGCATCACACCGAAACGCAGGACCACGGCCTCGACAAGGCGCTCGACAATGATCTGATCGCCGCTGCCAAGCCCGCACTCGAAAAGGGCGAGATCGTCCGCATTGAGCGGGAGATTAAGAACGTCAACCGCACGGCAGGCGCCATGCTCTCAGGCGAAGTCGCCAGGCGCTATGGCCATACAGGGCTTCCCGACAACACGATCCAGATCGCGTTTACAGGCGTTGCCGGACAAAGCTTTGCCGCGTTCCTCGCCCACGGCGTGACCGTGGAACTCACCGGCGATGCCAATGACTATGTCGGCAAGGGATTGTCCGGTGGTCGCGTGATCGTGAAGCAGCCGGGCCATGTGAAGCGCGAGCCGACTGAAAACATCATCGTCGGCAACACTGTGCTTTATGGTGCCATTGCCGGCGAAGCCTATTTCAACGGTGTCGCAGGCGAGCGCTTTGCCGTCCGCAACTCCGGCGCGCTGTGTGTCGTTGAAGGCACGGGCGACCATGGCTGCGAATACATGACCGGCGGCGTTGTCGTTGTGCTTGGAAAGACAGGCCGCAACTTTGCCGCAGGCATGTCCGGCGGGGTCGCCTATGTTTATGACGAGGACGGCCGCTTCCGTGAGC
>JBBATT010000058.1:0-10608 GCA_040398605.1 Chakrabartia sp. | reverse complement strand
TGCGCGCCGTTTATAGCGACGGCGACACGGAAGAGGTTTGGAACATGGACCTCTGTCAGCTCGACGATCTTACCATCACCGATGACAACGTCGACGAACCTGATCCCGTCCCCGAAAGTGGTGATGCCACCGCCGACCATGATGATGACGGCGATCACGCCACGTCCGATGATCATGACGATGACGACGATCACGCCAAATCCGACGATGATGAAGACGATCACGACGGTGATGGCGATGATGATGGCGACGGCCGGAAATAGAAATTCTCGAGATATTGGCGGCGCCTTCGGGGGCCGCCTTTTTCTTGGTCAATGATATTTCGCGGAAAAATCTGCTTCTGAGGCTGACTATTAGATGTTGCCGCAGAAATAACTCCCCGAACGCGGAGATGTGCTTTGTACTTCAGTAAAATTTCTTCATGGGGCAAGGCCGCGATTGCGACTGCTTTAGCCTTTAGCCTGAGCAGCTGCTTCATTCAGCCTGGCGAATTTACTTCCACGCTCACAGTCGATCAGAATGGCGATTATTCCTTTTCGTACAAAGGGCAGATCCAACTGGTGAGTAATGCCGCCAATCAAGCGGCTCAAATGTTCCAAGGTCCCGCCGAATTTGAGGCGAAATGCGTCGACGAAGTCAACAGCGTGACGACCTATGCGGACGGCGAAGAGATTCCCCCTGAAGACCCAAATAAGTCGCGCTACACGCACCAGTCCGAAGACGGCACCGGCACTGTTGTAGAGGAGACCGAGAACGTGCCTCGAGACTGCACGCCTGCCGAATTGAAACAGCAGAAAGCGGATTGGAACGCGGGCCAAGCGGAAAGAGTCGCACAACAAGCGAAACAGAAGGCGGAACAGGAGAAAATTCTGCAGCTTTATGGCGGCATGAACTTCGATGACGCGGAAATGGTCGCGCGGTTCACCCGTGAGGTGGAAAAGCTCGCCGGCTATCATAAAATCGAACATCTTGGCGATGGCGTGTTCATGGTCGACTATAGCACCAGCGGTCGTCTTGCTGATGGTTATGCTTTCCCTGTTTTTCCAAGTGTCAGTGTCGGCGCGCCGATGCTTTTCGCAACCCGTTTAGATGATGGGAGCCTAAGTGTTGTGGCGCCGGCTTTCCGTGTCATTCCTGAAGATAAAAAATCCACCGCCGACGCGGGCGATAACCAAGGCGGCCCAAAAGCGAAAAAGGCAATCCCTGTAAAGGGCAGTTTCACACTGACGACCGATGCGCAGATCCTGATGAGCAACAGCAAGAGCGGCGCTGTGGCATCCGGCGCGCTGAAAACGTTGCGTTGGGATATCGGCACTGGCCCCAGCGAAGCACCAAAGGCGTTGCTGAAGCTTGCCCCTTAAGGGGGTGTCCAAACCTCTTCGCGCAAGAGGGCCCGTTGCCCTTGTCGGCGACGGGCAACGGGTCACGAGGTGACAATCGTGGCCCGATCCAGACCAGAGCACGCAGTCCATCAATGCACATGATTTGAAACTATTGAGGTACCGGAAATGTCTCGACCCGAATTTAGCGCCCGACTTCGCTATGAATTTGATAAGACGATGGCGGCCGGCCCTATCGCCCTGATTGGCTGGCTGGGGCTCATTTCACTCGCGATTATAACGGTGGCTGGCGCTGTCGTCTCTCTTTTCAGCATCGTGCCTGAGGGCGATGAGGAGATTAGTTTCATTGAGGGCTTTTGGGCCTCGCTGATGCGAACGCTGGATTCCGGGACCATGGGCGGCGATGAGGGCTGGGGCTTCCGAATTGTCATGCTGCTCGTGACCTTGGCAGGCATCTTTGTCGTCTCCGCACTTATTGGTGTTCTCAGCACCGGGCTAGACAGCAAACTTGAAGAACTGAGCAAAGGGAAGTCCAAGGTTCTCGAGAGGGACCACACGATCATATTCAATTGGTCCGAGTCAATTTTTGACGTCATCCGTGAAATTGTCATTGCGAACGAAAGCAGCAGTAAACCGCGTATCGTCATCATGGCGGACATGGACAAAGTGGCGATGGAAGAAGAGATCGCCGATAAAATCAAAGACCTGAAGAATACGCGCGTTATCTGCCGCAGCGGGGATCCAACCGTCCTTTTCGACATCGGGCTTGTAAGCCCCGAGACATGCCGGTCGGTTATCATCATGTCCCCTGAGACCGATGACGCAGATTCACAGGTGATTAAAACGATCTTGGCACTGGTGAATGATCCAGACCGTCGCCCTGATAGATTCCAAATCGCTGCAGAACTGCGCGAGGCGGAAAGCGTAGATTTGGCGCGTGTCGTTGGCGGGGACGAAGTGCAGATTGTGTTGGCTGACGATCTCATTGCTCGCGTCATGGTGCAATCCACCCGCGAGCCGGGTCTCTCTGCGGTGTTTGTTGAACTCCTCGATTTTGATGGCTGTGAAATCTATGTGGTGGAACAGCCCGAACTCGCCGGAAAATCATTCGGCGAAGCGGTGATGGCCTATGATACGTCAAGCGTCATCGGTGTCTGCAGCGCCGAGGGCGTGGTGTCCCTCAACCCGCCGAGCGATCTGCAGATGACATCAGACATGTCGATGGTTCTGATTGCGGAGGATGACTCAACAATTCGCCTCGATGGTAAAGCAACAAATGTTGCCATTCCGTCGTCAGGAAAAGCAGCGGCGGTCCCTTTAAAACCGGAACGCACCCTCATCCTTGGCTGGAACCGTCGTGCCCCAATGATTGCAAGTGAACTCTCGCGCTATGTGGGGCCGGGTTCCTTGCTCACCTTCGCCGCTGATGTGCCGGAGATTGAGGAGGCCGTCGGGGGTATCGTCCTCGACAATAGCAATCTGAAAATCGAACTTAAGAAGGTCAACACGGGGCGCTGGGCGGACATTTCTTCGCTCGACCCGCTCTCTTATGATCAGGTTCTCGTTTTGGCGCATAACGACCATATGTCGGCACAGGCTGCGGATACCCGAACGCTCGTGAGCTTGCTGCACCTGCGTAAGATGAAAGAAGCCGATGATCGCAATATCAGCATCGTCAGCGAGATGGTGGATGTGCGGAACCGCACATTGGCGAGCGTAACGAACGTCAATGACTTCGTGGTCAGCAACAAATTGGTGAGCCTTATGCTGGCACAAGCATCCGAGAATGAACATCTCGAGGCGATTTTCAAAGACTTGCTGGATGATGGCGGTTCCGAAATCAGCATGCGTCCCGCAGAGGACTATGTGACGCTTGGCCAGGACACAACTTTCCAGGATGCTGTGCAGGCGGCTTTGGCACGAGGCGAAGTCGCCATTGGTCATCATCTTGTGAATGAGACGGATGCGGCAGGCATCGGGCAGACCGGGATCTACATAAACCCGGTAAAATCGACACCCGTTCGCTACAATGCAGGCGACCGCATTATCGTTTTGGCCGAATGAGCTGCACCAAATTTTATCATGGCTAAGCGCCAGTATGAAGGATGAGAAACTATGGCTGATGACGTCGATTTTCAGATTAAGGGTCAAGAACTTCAATTCGTAGAGATTGAGCTTGATCCAGGTGAGAGCGCCATTGCGGAAGCCGGAGCCTTGGTGTGGAAAGATGCCACGGTCGGCATGGCCACTGTTTTCGGCGATGGGAATGATAAGGGCGGCGGCCTTTGGGACAAGTTGGCGGGTGCGGGTAAACGGCTGTTGACGGGCGAAAGCCTGTTCACAACGGTGTTCACTCACAACGGCCAAGGCAAAGCGAAAGTTGCTTTCGCGGCCCCCACACCGGGGCAGATTTTGCCGCTGAAGCTGAGCGATTATGGCGGGACGTTGATCTGCCAAAAAGATAGCTTTCTTGCCGCGGCCAAGGGCGTGTCCATCGGCGTCCAGTTTCAACGCAAGATCATGACCGGCCTTTTCGGGGGCGAAGGCTTTATTATGCAAAAGCTGGAAGGCGATGGCTGGGTGTTCACGCAAATGGGCGGCACCTTAGTCGAACGAGAGCTGGCCGCAGGTGAGGAAATCCACGTCGATACAGGCTGTCTGGCGGCCTATACACCCTCCGTTGATTTCGACATTGTCACAGTAGGTGGCGGTGTCAAATCTATGGTGTTTGGCGGCGAGGGCGTCTTCTTTGCACGTCTGCGTGGTCCAGGGCATGTGTGGATCCAATCTCTGCCCTTCTCACGTCTTGCCGGCCGGATGTTGGCGGCAGCCGGACCGTCGCTGACGGGTGGCGACAATCGCGGGGAGGGCTCTATCCTTGGCCCACTCGGCGATTTGGTTCAGGGCAATCGCTAACAGGCGCAATCAATCATCTCAGCCGAGATATGGGTGGCGAGAGGGAGTAAGGCAGATGCGCATTCATCGGGCGCTGATTTTCTTGATGCTTTCCGCCTGCGGGGAAACGCCCGATGCGCGATCGGCAGCGCGGGAGCCTGTTCAAACAGCTTCCGTGCCTCCGCCACCTGTTATCTTGAACACAGAATCCGGTCGCTACAAAGTGATTGTGAACGAAAAAATCGACCCGAAGACATTGCCGTCTAATGCAGACTTCAAGATGCTTGAGGGCAACATCGCGGAGTATGCGAGCCACCTTTGCGGGCTTGATTATGCGAATGAGCTTCGGCCCGAACGCTGCGATGTCTACGTTCAACCAGACCCAAAAGGTTTGCTGGTCGGTTACGCGGCGATCCTGCAAGGGCAAGATGTGAGGATTGAGACCGCTGTTGAAACAGACCGACAGCGCCAAGGGCTGGGATGTTTCTTAGTCGGATCCCTGGAAAACACGGATTACGACAACTCTGACGCCGCATTTGATACCTCCAAGGATTTTCAAGCTCGGATGGGCTATATTGCTTGGGAAAAAAGCCCTGGCGACTGGGTGGTGTCGTTTGGAGAGGACAACGAGAACGCCGAAGGTGCGGGCGGCATGTGGTACATCAAACGCGCAAACAACAAGCTGCGCATCACGCAGGAACGCTGGAGCTACTGCTATGGCAGTCCAGATGCATATATCGATGAGGTGTTCTCAAACGCGGTCTCATTGATCCGCGTCGGTGATGCTGCTCAACGGCATCGAGAAGGTCGCGCCAAGCCCTGAGCGCATTTGCATAAAGGTTCTCGCAAGAGCGGGCCGCCTGCGGGCCAGATGCGCGGGGGCGTGTGCCCTGCTGTTCGCGCGGCGCGGTTCGTCAGCAAGGGCGAGTTGGTCTCGTCTTCGTGCTTTCGCGGCGATGACGAGACCAAATCATTCCATTTTAAGCGGCAGGTCCCGCTGCGGGTGCTGGCGCCTTTTTGCGACCATACTTCAGATAGCCGAAGATGATGGCCGCAGAGATCACGAGGATGCCGATTGATAGCAATGGGCGGGCCACAAACCAACCAATCGCAATGACGACGGCACCGATGGCCAAGGCCAGAACAAAGGAAATGATTCCCGTGCCAAAGGCGATCAACGAGCCAATGAAGGGAATGACATCTCCCAACACGCTGAAGATCTTGAAAATCATCAGAAACCCGATAAACAGGGCCACAAAGCCGCCGGCCCTTATCAACCAAGTGAGGGTCACATTTTCTGATTGGCCTGTGGCGAACATGGTCGCGGCAGGCTGACGCCCGGCCGCTATAAGAAACAGGGTGTTCTTATTTTTGGTAGTGTATTCTGCAATGCTATTGCCGCTTTGCCCCCCGACGATGCTCACCGTGGGCAGTACGATATCTTCATAGGTCACCTTTGTGTCCCCGATCTCAGGCGCTTTTTCGTTTGCGCCGAAATAAAGGGAGCCACTCAGCGCGCGGCCTTCGCCGGGATAGCCCAATTGCTCTGACGCCAGATTTGCGTCTTCGTCTGAAATTGGATGGGCTTTGCGTGAGGCTGCACTGTCTAAGCTCTGGCCGGACATAACGAAGGCGCCCAGCTTTGCAGTTTCAACATAGGTTGCTGAAGACGGCAGCCAGAAAGCCGGGTTCTCATGCTTTTCCGGTTGTTTGAAGCCAGACGAGTCTGTGGCAACATCGGTCCATTCTTTCGAATAGTTATATGTTGTCACCTCTTCTTCGCCACCGCCCAGCTTTTTTTCCGTTTTGGTGCTTTGAGTTTCAACCCATTGGTACATTTCAACGTGACGCGACACTCCGATCGCACCAACTGAGGTGATCCCGGTTTCTGGGTCGACCACATCACCATCTGGAAGCACATCACTCTGGATGTGCACAAGCTTCCCTTCTAGGGCCGGGTTCACCTTGGCAGCGCTTGTCGACACGACGGCTGCAAGGCCTTCCTCCAGAGCTTGATAGGTCGCAACCGACCGCCCTTCGTTCCAAAACAGGGCGACAATGGCGCCAATTACCAAGACCAGCCCGATCACCGCGCCCGATAATGCGCCGCCAAGCCTTGAAAACCAAGATGTGGTTGTTCTTTCTTCTATACTCATTTGGCATCCCCCTCCAATTTTACAAAATCAAGAATCCTTACTAATTTCAGGATGTTAACTGCATAAAATTTGGAAGTCTATATGCGCTCGTCGGCGGGAAACTGGCCTTTGAAGTCGCAATTCGGCGCCCTACGCGGCAAGCCTTGCCAAGCGAACTTCTTCGGGCGGTGAAAAGACGAGGTTGAGAGTTTTCCCAACGGAAAAATGGTGCCCAGGAGAGGACTCGAACCTCCACGGCCTTGCGGCCACTGGCACCTGAAGCCAGCGCGTCTACCAATTCCACCACCTGGGCACGGCGCAGATCCCGATGTGGGTCAATGCGGAACGAAGCGGCGCGATTAGGCAGGCCATTGCCGCTTGTCAACAGGCTTCGGCGCGGGCATTGGCGGGCTTACCTCAGCAAGGGAATTTGACGACGATGAAAGAAGCTTTGGTTACGGTCTTTGGCGGTGGCGGATTTGTCGGGCGCTATGTGGTCGAAGCTCTTCTGCGGTCCGGCGCCCGCGTCCGCGTGGCAGAGCGCAGCCCCAAAAGTTCCTGGTATCTGAAGGCGCAGGCCAACCTTGGTCAGATCACATTTGTGGCCGCTGATGTGACCCGCCCTGAAACGCTGGGCCGTGCCGTTGAAGGCGCTGACGCCGTCATCAATCTGGTCGGCAGCTTTGCAGATATGCAGCGCATCCATGTTGATGGCGCACGCAATGTGGCGGAAGCCGCAGCCAGCGCGGGTGTGGCGTCGTTTGTCCAAATGTCGGCCATTGGCGCTGATCCTGAAAGCAAATCTGCTTATGGACGGACCAAGGGCGAGGGCGAGGCCGCGGTGCGCAAAGCCTTCCCCAAGGCGACGATCCTGAGGCCATCGATTGTGTTCGGGCGTGAGGATGCGTTCATTAACCGCTTTGCAGCCCTTATCCGCATGCTCCCCATCTGCCCCATCATCGGCGGCGACACGAAGTTTCAGCCGGTCTTTGCAGGCGACGTTGGCCATGCGGCTTGTGCCGCGGCGCTGAAGTCTGGCGGGTCCGACGGCGTGATCTATGAGCTTGGCGGGCCAACTGTGCTGTCGATGCGCGAGATCAACCAGTGGATCGCAGACCGCACGGGCCGTGCGCCGCTGTTCATTGACGTGCCCGACCCAGTGGCCGCTGCGATGGCGACCTTGACCGGTTGGCTGCCCGGTGCGCCGATTTCGCGCGACCAGTGGCTGATGCTGCAGTCTGACAATGTCGTGGCGCCCAAGGCCAAGGGTCTGAAGGCCCTCGGCGTGCCGGCCACGCCGCTGGACGCTGTCGCGCATAGCTGGCTGGTCGAATATCGCCGCCATGGCCGCTTCGGGGCGGCTGCATGAGCGATCTGCTGACCGTCATCCTCCTCGGCATTATTGAGGGGCTGACTGAGTTCATTCCCGTCTCGTCCACCGGGCACCTTGTGCTCGCGGGGGAACTCCTAGGCTTTAAGGACGGGTCTGGCGGCGCGTTTGATATCATCATTCAGCTCGGCGCGATCCTTGCGGTCATCGTGCTCTATTGGCGCCGCTTCTGGGATGTGGCGGTCGGGCTGTTTTCAATGCAGCAGGGTCCGCTGGTGTTCACCCGCAACGTTCTGCTCGGCTTTCTGCCGTCGGCCGTTATTGGGGCGATCGCGTACAAGGCGATTAAGGCGATGCTGGAATCGCCGGCACTTGTTGCTTGGGCACTGATTATCGGTGGTGTCGCGATCTTGGTGATCGAGAAGTTCGCTAAGGAAAATCACACATCGAGCGTCGAGCAGATGAGCTGGCGCACGGCGCTCGCCATTGGGGCGGTGCAGTGCCTATCAATGATCCCCGGCGTTAGCCGTTCGGGTGCCACGATCATGGGCGCGCGCGCCATGGGCGTGGAACGCAAGACTGCAGCGGAATTCAGCTTCTTTGTTGCCGTGCCGACCATGATGGGGGCGACGACACTTGCGCTGTATAAGGAAGGCGCCGCCCTTGCCGCACAAGACGTGACCAATATTGCCATTGGCTTTGTGGTGTCGTTCGTCGTTGCGATTGTCGTCATCAAAGCGTTTCTGGCAATTGTGACGCGCTATGGTTTCGGGCCGTTTGCTTGGTATCGTATTGTGGCCGGTATCGCTGCGTTGGTCTGGTTGGGGCAGATTGGCTGATCGCGCCGTTCAGTCACGCGAAAGTTAGCTGCTCGTATTTACCTGCATCGTTCGGCGGGATTCGCTCCGCCGCGATGGAGATTGCTCGATGCGTATTCTTCTTGCGACCGTTGTATTGGTTATGTCCACACCTGCTTTCGCTCAAGAGGCGCCCTCTGCCGCAACGCAGAAGGCCGAAGCTCTGGCTGAAAAGCTTAATGATCCTGTCATGCAGGCCGCCCTTGCCGGCGGCATGGAGGCCATGGTTCAGTCCGTGCTCGACCTGCGTGTCGATGGGATTGCAAAGGCTCTGGAGCCGCTGACGGGCAAGTCTTCCAACATGCGCGGCAAGACGGTGCGCGATCTGGCGTCGCGGGATGATCCGAATTTTGACGCACGTATCCAGAACGGTTCTCGGCGCGCCGTGGCTGGCGCGGGGGCGATGGCAGGTGGCTTGGCCGCTGCCATGCCGGAACTGGAAGCCGCCATACGCAAAATGGGCGACGCAATAGAGCGTGTGCGGGATCGGATGCCGGAGACCTTTTGAGGGTTGCTCAACGGCGAGGATTGCGCTCAGGCTGAGCTTGTCGAAGCCCACAAGGGATGCCCTTCGACAGGCTCAGGGCGAGCGCGAGAGGGGCGCTATGCCCTTGACCTACGCCGCCCGCGCCTCGATTGCCTTCTGCCGACGCCGCTGCACGGATGACCCAATGCCCATCGCTTCGCGATATTTGGCAACGGTCCGACGGGCGATATCAAAGCCCTGCTTTTGCAGCAGGTCGACAAGGGTATCATCGGACAGGATCGCCTTGGGCTCTTCGGCCATGATCAACGTCTTAATGGCGCTTTTCACCGCTTCGGCGGACACCGCATCGCCGCCGTCAGAGGCCTGAATGCCGCTGGTGAAGAAGTATTTCAGTTCATAAGTGCCGCGCGCGCAGGCGAGGTATTTGTTGGACGTCACCCGGCTGACGGTTGATTCGTGCATGCCGATCACTTCGGCAATGTGGCGCAGGGTCAGCGGCTTTAGCTGCGTCACACCGTGCCGGAAAAAGGCCTCCTGCTGCTTTACCAGTTCGGTCGCGACCTTCAGGATGGTCCGCTGGCGCTGATCGAGCGCTTTGACCAGCCAGTTGGCTGAGGCCATGCATTCGTTCAGCCATGTCTTTGAGGCGCGGTCCTTGCAGCCCGCCCCGGCCAGTTCTGCATAATAGCTGCGGTTTATGAGCACCTTAGGCAGGCTGGCGGAGTTAATCTCGACAGCCCAGCCCTTGCCGCGTTCAATGATGAAGATGTCGGGCGTAACCGTTTGAAGCGGCTCTCCGCCAAAGCGCAGGCCGGGCTTTGGGTCATAAGCGCGCAACTCGCGGATCATGTCGGCCATGTCTTCATCGTCGACGCCGCAGATGCGCTTCAACTGGGGCAGGCGACCGAGCGCCAGCAGGTCAAGATTGTCGATCAGGCGCGCCATGGCCGGATCGTAACGGTCGGCTTCCTTAGCTTGGAGGGCCAAGCATTCGGCCAGCGTACGCGCGCCGACGCCGGTTGGCTCAAAGGTCTGGATGATGCGCAGAATGTCTTCCCCGCGGGCAAGCGGGATTTCCAGCCGGTTGGTGATGTCGAGCAGACGGACGGGCAAATAACCGGCTTCGTCAATCTGGTCGATGATATGGGTGGCGATCATCAGGTCAGTGCCAAGGAACGCGGTTCCGGCCTGTGCGATCAGATGATCATGCAGGGACAGGGCGCCTGCGGCAAAGCTATCAAAATCCGGTCCGTCATCGTCGAAGCTGCCGCCAGAGGATGCGCCGTCCAGGCCCAGCGAGCCATCAAGGCCGGGCCCGCCATCGGCCGCACTATCATGGTGGAAGGTTTCGGCCGCGAAATCGACGTCCAGCGCGGCGTCAGTGCCGGGTCCGCCGTCGCTTACGAGCAAGCGGTCAGCGGTCATTAGATCGCCGGCGTCTCCATCGCCGTCAAATTCTCCGTCCGAATAATCGCTATCGTAACTGTCGGCGGCAGGCTCTCCGTCCGTGTCACCCCGGTCTTCGCGTTCCGCCTCAAGCAGCGGATTACGCTCCAGCTCTTCC
>JBBATT010000057.1:0-10628 GCA_040398605.1 Chakrabartia sp. | reverse complement strand
CGCGCAGGTCCTACTCGCATTCTTCCAAGCCGTTGATCGAGACGACCAGGTCCTCGCCTGCAGGAATTTCCTCCTCAAGCGTGTCTGGGCCCCAGCTTGGGTCTGAAGACCCGCTCAGCCGCAAATCGACAAGCGTGGCGTTACTGTTGTTCGTCAGATCAAAGCTGACGTCATGAGCGACTGCGTTTACGGAAAATGTGAGTGCCGCTGCGGAAACCGCAACTTTCAGACAGTTTTTTATGGTCATTTCTACCCCCCATACGGAAACGTCGTTGGAGCACAAAACGCAGCACCATCGCGATCCTGCTAGGGTGGTAATTCAAACACCAATGAGTCTCAAGTGGTTATATAAAAAGGTTTTTCTCAATCAAGAATGCGTTCGACCCGTCATGAAATCGGCCTAAAACTCCCGAAAATCGGGGCGATTGCGGGGCAAGCTAGTGCCTTTTTGTCGCAGCCCGTTGCGGAAAAAATTGGATGAGCACGCCGATCACAACTGCAAGCTCCAGCGAGCCAGGGGACGGCTGAGATCAAGCCCCTCCTGCGCTAGAGGCTTGTCCCTGAGCCAGAGGCTTGTCGAGATAATCCCCGAAAGATGCGCCAAGCGGTCGCTTCAGGATGACCGCGGCCCAAAAGAGCATGAAGCTGTTCGTCGGGATAAAGCGCCACAGGCCAATCAACACGATCAGGCCGATGACGTCGGGTCACGAAATAAACGAGCCGAACGGGTTATCAGGCTGGCTCGGCCATTCAATTTATTGCCGACTCCAGCCACGGGCAAGGATGCCCAGACACTGGCTGTCAACGTGACAACAACCACCCGTGTGAAGCACTATGTCATGGAATAGCCTTTGATTTGACGCGGAGATTTCACGGGCACGAAACGCCCACGTCATTGAGCTTCATTAGACACTCCCTCTCTAATCAATGGGGGTTAAATATATGCTTTCTGTTAGCTTTCTTCGGTCTTCCGCCGCGCGCGCCGTGCTTGCGACGGTCCTCGCTTCTGCTGTGGCCGCGCCTGCGCTGGCTGCGGAAGCGGATGCTGCGGGTGACTCGGGATCGGGTCTTGAGGAAATCGTCGTAACGGCTCAAAAGCGAAGCGAGAACCTTCAAGACACACCGATTGCAATTTCAGTCATCTCTGGCGAGGCTCTCAAAGAGCGTGCCGCAGTATCACTGCTCGATCTTGGCGATGGGGCCATTCCCTCGCTCAAGGTTGCTCCCTTCTTTTCGCGGCCAGGTGCGTTGATCGTCAACGTTCGTGGTGTCGGCGTTCTGTCTGACTCAAACCAGCCGGCGCGCGACCAGGGCGTCGGCGTCTACATTGATGGCATCTATCTCGGCCGCGCTCAGGGCCTTGGCACAGCCCTTTTTGATGTTGAGAATATTGAGGTTCTTAAAGGCCCGCAGGGTACTCTTTTTGGTCGCAATACAATGGGTGGTGCGGTCAGCATCGTGACCAAAAAGCCAAGCGGCGAGTTCAAGCTCAATACCACCGCAGGCGTTGGCAATTACGGGTCCCATAGAGCCGAAGTCCATCTGGACTTGCCTGAATATCAAAACATCAGCATCAAAATTGATGGAGTATTGGCAAAACGCGATCCTTTTGTGCGAAATCCGCTGTCGGGATCGATTGGCTATAACTCATATGACAAAAATGGCGTTGCCGTTTCGGCTCTGTGGAAGCCATCTTCAAATTTGAGCGCACTCGCGACTTACGATACGTCGTACGACGCCTCGAGCACGCTCTATATGCAGTTGATAGAGGCACCCAAGGGCCTGCCCGCCACGGCTTCGGGCGCAGCGGCAATTCTGCCCAACCGCCTCGCGGCGATTGCAAAGGTTCAGCCGGACCGCGTCGATGTTGCCGCTTATGGCACACCACAACAGCCCAGCATCGGCAAAACTTGGGGCACGCGGCTTGGTCTCGAATGGGAAGTCGCTCCCCAGATCACGCTCAAGTCGATCTCCTCTTATCGTGATATGAGCCAGGGCCAGTTTGATAATGGTAATGCCGTGCCGAGCACGTCTTTGGCACCGACCGCGGCTAACCCCACAGCGAGCTTTTTGCTGCCATCGCCGTTCCAATTTGGTCGCTATAGCTTGGCGCAGTTCAAGCAGGATCAGCAAAGTCAGGAAGTGCAGCTGATTGGCACTATTGACCGGGTGAAGTTCGTTGCCGGTGGACTTTTTTACCGCGAGCATGTTGAAGACAGTGCTCAGGCGCCAAACACCCTTCAGATGACCGACGAGGCAGGCAGTGCTTTCGTTGTTCGTTCGATAGACATTACCAACGGTGCGGCGGGGCAACCTGCCGTCATCCAGCGCGCCAGCCGGGTAACCACCAAGAGCATCGGCGTGTTTGGTCAGGCGACTTGGACCCCGCCCGTCGGCGGCGATATGATCCACCTGACGGCTGGCATGCGCTGGACGCGCGACCAAAAGAATGGGGAGTTGTTCACGATCAACGGTCTTTCGCCGACGATCCCAGTCAACGGCGTCAACGTCACCGGGCCAATCGCACTGGACGCAAGCTGGTCGCGGCTTGATCCCATGGTCAATATCTCCGTTGACGTAACAGATGGCATTATGGCCTATGGGAAGTGGAGCAACGGCTACCGGTCTGGCGGTGCAAGCTCACGCTCCTTGTCTTACCGTAAGTTCAATCCGGAATCGGTTTCGATGTTTGAGATCGGTGCGAAGACAGAATTTTGGGACCGCAAGGCGCGCCTTAATATCGCCGGCTATTATGGGGATTATAAGGACATTCAGCTCGACTTCTCGGGGCTGTATGAAGATATTGTCAACGGCGTCCGTGTCGCTACGACGCGGACGACCACCGACGTCGTCAACGCGCCCGGAACTGGGAAGCTAAAGGGGCTCGAGGCTGAGCTGACCCTTGCGCCTGCTCAGGGGCTCACGCTTTCCGGGAGTTTTGCCTGGAACAGCGTGAAGATACCGGACACTGTTAACCCGTTCCCGCAGACCGGTGGGGTGCTCATCACAAGGCCGATCCCGATCTACCAGGTGTACACCCCCAAATATTCCGCCAGCGGCGCGATAGACTATGCGGTGCCGTTGAATAACCTCACTGCCAAATTCCATCTCGATGCCAACTATGACACGGGTTATTACATCAACTACACCGACGTGGAATTTGATCCCGTATCACGTGCGGTCCGTTATACTCAGCCCAAGGGTGACAAGGCGTTCATCGTCAACGCGCGCGTCTCGCTCGCCGACATTAAACTCGGCTCAGACGACACGAAAATGACGCTCTCGATTTGGTCACGTAACTTGCTGAACGAACAGCATGTTTTCTACAAATCGGCGTCAGCGCGGGCAGGAGTTAGCGGCTTCTTCAACGATCCGCGCACCTTTGGTTTCGATATCAACATCAAAATGTAATTGAGTAATCGGGGTTCCGTTCCAAAAGGCACGGAACCCCGAATTTTTGATGCGTCAGTTAAGGGGGCAGGACATGGTGCGTTCAATCGGGACTAAGATATCGCTTCTCGCATTGCTCATGCCTGTGGCTGCCTTTGCATCACCCCCGACTGGGGCGGTGGTCGAGCGCAGCACCCCGACTGAGTTGACCGTGCAGTGGACGTCGGCAGACCCCGTTGATGTGTTGATCAGCGACAAGTCGGACGTGGCACCTGCAAGCGCCCTATTGGTTTCCACAGGTGACCGTGACGGCAAGCACATGATCGCGAACGCGACAGCGCTGCGTCAATATTTCCTGTTGCGGAACACGCGGACCGGAGAAACGACCGAAGTCGCGGAACGGTTGCTGCCGCTTGAAGGCGGTTCGAATTTTCGCGATTTGGGTGGCTATCCGGCAGCAGCTGGCAAGCATATCCGTTGGGGCAAAATGTTTCGCTCAGGCGGCCAAGCCATGCTGACTTCAACGGATATTGATCGTGTCCGCCAGCTCAATCTGTCGAACCTCGTTGATTTGCGTTCTGATGAGGAACGGCTGCTCGCGCCAACCAAGATTGACGGCGTTGCCTATACCGCGATCGGTTATTCGATGGCGAAGCTGAGCCTTGGCGGCGGCATGGAGGCCACCTATCGCGGCTTTCCATCCATGATGGCGCCCCAGCTCCGCCAGATTTTTGCCAAGCTGCTTCGGGGTGAACAGCCTTTGGCTTATAACTGCTCTGCAGGGCAGGACCGGACAGGCTTTGTCTCGGCGATGATCTTGTCTGCCCTTGGAACCCCGCAGGAAACAATTTTCGCAGATTACCATCTGACCACAGCGTTGCGCAAACCAGAGAATGAAATGCCGCACATTGAGCCTGCGTTGGCTGCGACCAACCCTGTGGCGGCTATGTTTGCCAGCTACCAAAAAGAACCGCACCCCAAGCCCACGCCTTTGTTCACCGCTGACGGGACATCGTTCCTGTCGTTCTCGGTGGCTGAGATCGACCAAAAATGGGGATCAATTGATCAGTATCTCGAAACCGAAATCGGCCTGACCAAAGCGGATATCGCCCGCTTGCGGTTGCTCTACACTGAATAAGCGCCGCAGTTGATCAAGATGAGCTATGGGAGGGCGCCGCGGCACGCCTTCCTGCGAGGAACAAAGTCCAATAACATCATGCGTATAATGCATTTGGCGGACCGCAATTTTTTGGTCACACACGGCTGATACCGGAAGCATAACGTGCCCCTACTAACTGGCAGATTTTTGATGCAGGCTGAATTTGACGTCGCTGTTGTTGGTCGCGGCATTGTGGGATTGGCGCACGCGTTTGCGGCAGCCCGGGCGGGCAAGCGTGTGGTGGTAATCGACCGGAATGCGCGCGCGACGGGCGCCACGATCCGAAACTTTGGATTTGTGACTGTAACAGGCCAAGAGCGGCACGCCATGTGGCCGGCAGCACGACGCGCCCGCGATATTTGGGCCGCTGTTGCCCCTCGCGCCGGCATTGCGGTGGAACAAACAGGAATGCTGCTGCCCGTCCGACGCGCCGCTTCCGTGGGCGTTTTGGAAGCATTTTTGGCAACCGAAATGGGCGAAGGCTGCGCATTGCTGACGGACGCACAGCTGCGCGCGCAAGAGCCAGCCGTCCCCTTCACCGCTTCCTTAGCTGCGCTTGCAAGCCCACATGAAGTGCGCATCGAATCTCGCGCGGCGGTGCCGCTTCTCGCTGCTTGGCTGCAAGACGAAATGGGCGTTACATTTGCTGACCCAACCGCGGTTTTGCACTGCGAGACCGGCCGCGTTGAGACGTCACGGGGAGTAATTCGGGCCGAAGTCATTTTCGTCTGCCCAGGGGATGATCTGAACGGCTTGTTTCCAGACGTTATGACCCAATTTGCCGTGACCCGTTGCAAGCTTCAAATGTTGCGGCTCGCCAATCCAGGCTGGAGGTGCTCACGACCGGTGATGAGCGATTTGGGGCTGGCCAGATATGAAGGTTATGCCGCGCTGCCGGAAGCAGACACTCTAAAGGCGCAATTAAGGGTCGAGCAGTCCCGACAGCTTGACGCAGGTGTCCACCTTATCGTCGTGCAATCGGCAGACGGCTCATTGGTCGTCGGTGACAGCCATGACTATGGCGATGCTCCTGATCCGTTCCAGCATCAGGACATCGACCAGCTGATCCTCGATGAGTTTGAAGCGGTCTGCGGGCCGGCAACCGCGCCAATTGAACGTTGGATCGGGACTTACGCATCGTCCCCGCTGCAGAATTGGTTCCACCACGAAGTTTGCCCCAGCGTTCACATGGCCGTTGCGACCTGTGGCGCTGGTATGTCGACGGCGTTCGGCGTGGCCGAAGCTGCCGTGAGCGCTGCGCTCAACACGAAATTGAAGGAAATTGCATGATGGCGGGGATTGTTGCTGTCCTTTTCGATTGGGCCGGAACCATGATTGATTTTGGGTCGCGCGCGCCCGTCATCGCAATGGAAGATGTGCTGACCAAGGCAAACGTCCCCGTCGATGTAGCGACGATCCGACGCTATATGGGAATGGCCAAACGGGAACATGTGCTGGCAATCCTGACAGAACCAACCGTTGCGCAATGTTGGCGGGAAGCGTGGGGCACCGACTGGACCGATGGCGATATTGATCGGCTGATGGTCGCGCTAGAACCCGCGATGCAGGCAAGCGCTGTGGCGTGCAGTGACATGATCCCGGGGGCTGTCGATGTCTTTCAGACATTGCTGGCGCGGGGCATCAAAGTCGGGTCAACGACCGGCTATACGCAAACAATGATGGAGCCGATCCTGAAAGCGGCGGCGGAGCAGGGATATGATCCCGAGGTCACGATCTGTGCAGGGATGACGGCGCAAGGCCGTCCTGCGCCGCTGATGCTTTGGCGTGCCATGGCTGAATTGGGCGCTTGGCCCGCACGGTCTTGCGTCGCAGTGGACGACGCCCCGGTTGGCATTGCAGCGGGGGCCCATGCCGGGCTTTGGACCGTTGGCATCGCCGGCTCAGGCAATGGCGTCGGGCTTTGTGCGGCAGACTTTTATACGCTTGATGAGGCAGAAAAACAGCGGTTGATGGCGCCTGTGGTTGCTGAGTTTGCGGCAGCGGGTGTGGATTTCATCATCGATACCGTCGCTGATTTGCCCCGCGCTCTGGCAATGGTCGAAGAAGATTTGGCCAAAGGCGCAGGTCCGGGCGGTCAAAAGCCACGTGTCCTGATCCAAGGCGCATGGACCGGTGTTGCGTGACGGAGGCACAAAGCCTTAGTCCCAACCCGCAGACAGGCTGGCTGGGCGGTTTTCGGTCCTGGTTAGACAGCCACCCGATGGCGCTTTCCATTTATGGTGGGCTGATGGCCTTTGGCACGTATTTTGCCATGTACGCGTATCGCAAGCCCTTTGCTGCGGCGGCCTTTGCAGATGTGAGTGCGGCGCCGCACATTTTTGGGATTGTCTTGGACTACAAGGTCGCTTTGGTGATGGCGCAGGTCTTTGGCTATGCCCTGTCCAAGTTCATCGGCATCAAAGTCGTCTCCGAATTGCCGGCTCGATTTCGGGTGTTGGCCATTCTTATCCTGATCGCGCTGGCGGAGCTGGCGCTGGTTGGCTTTGCCTTTGTTCCCGCGCCTTGGAACATTGTGATGTTGTTTCTCAATGGCCTCCCACTCGGGATGATCTGGGGCCTCGTCTTCGGGTTCCTGGAAGGTAGGCGGACAACCGAAGTGCTCGGTTCCATTCTTTGCGCGAGCTTTATTGTGTCTTCAGGGGTCGTCAAATCGGTTGGAAAGGGACTGTTGCTTTCAGGGCAGGCCAATGATTTTACGATGCCGATGATGACAGGCGCGCTGTTTGCCCCCTTATTGCTTATCTGTCTGTTGGGGCTGGCCTCTCTGCCGCCGCCCAATGCCGGGGACATCGCAGCGCGCATGCGGCGCGCGCCTATGGACAGCAAGGCCAGACGCGCCTTGTTTGCCCGCTATGCGCCGGGGCTTGTGGCCCTGATCATCCTTTACGTCCTTCTCACTGCTCTGCGCGATTTCCGCGACAATTTCTCGGCAGAGATTTGGGCCGATGCGGGTCTTGGAGACAAAGCGGAGCTCTTCACTTTGTCTGAACTGCCGGTCGGGCTTATTGTTCTCTTGGCGATGGCTTTACTCACGCTGTTTCGGAACAACCGTTGGGCGATCGTCGCCAATATCGTGTTGATTGGTTTTGGGCTTCTGCTCACGGGCCTTTCATCGCTCGCCTTTGCGCTGCACTGGCTCGACCCTGTCAGTTGGATGATCCTGCTCGGTGGGGGGCTCTATTTGGCCTATACGCCCTATAACGGGGCGCTGTTTGATCGGTTGGTAGCGGCAACAGGTCAGGTAGGAACAGCCGGATTCTTCATCTATATCGCGGATAGCTGGGGCTATCTCGGCACCGTCTTGCTGCTGGTCTTGAAGAATTTTTCAGGCCTTTCGCTTCCATGGACACAGTTTCTGGTCGGCACGTCTGTTGTGAGTTCGGGCTTGGGCCTTGTCCTGCTCGTCTATGCCGGGCGTTTCTTTTTGCGTAAAATGGGAGAGTGATGTTGGTTTTGCGCGAATGGGATCAGCACGGAATTGTCGTTTCGCCCTTGGGTGGTGCCTCGGTCCGGCTATCGGTTCAAGACGTTCTCGACTGTGAACCGGCCCAAGTCGATGCGCAGAGCGGACAGCGCCTTTCTGCCATGGCCTCGGCGTCTGCGGAACCTAAGTTGGTCCATGTCGCTCAGGTCAAGACTGATCTGCATTTCAGTTTTGATACGGGCGAAACCCTTATCCTTACGCCCGAAGATTTAGCCCCTTATTTGCAGCCGTCCGCACCCCGCCCAATCATGCAGGGCTGGCGGACCATGCCCGTCCAGGCCTTCAGCTATGCGGCCTATCAATCTGATGATGCCTGCCTGCTGCGGTGCTTGCAGCACGTGGCGCGTTTTGGCTGGGCCTTGTTAACAGGAGCGTCCGATCAACCCGGACTGGTCGAAGAGGCCATCACTCGTTTTGGGTTTCTTCGTGAAACAAACTACGGGCGGATCTTTGAAGTGCGCAGCACAGCGGCTGCCAACAACCTGGCGTTTACAAGCCTTGGGCTTGAGCCGCATACGGACAATCCATATCGCGACCCCGTGCCTGGCCTTCAACTGCTGCATTGTTTGAGCAACAGTGTCGACGGCGGTGAAACCCGGTTGATCGACGGCTTTGGCGCCGCGCAGATATTGCGCGTGATCGCACCAGATGATTTTGAAATTCTGGCGTCCACACCCGTTCGCTTTGGTTGGAGCGATGCGGGAAACAGCTTTGAGGCATCAAAGCCCGTCATTGAACTGGCCTTGGATGGATCCATCAAGTGCATCCGATATAACAACCGGTCGTTTCGTTCGATAGACGCCCCCGTTGAACAGCGTCGCGCCTGGCGAAGGGCCATTTTGGCCTTGGCCGACATCCTCGACGCGCCAGGCAGCGGCATAGAGCTTAAACTGGGCTCCGGCGATCTTCTGATCTTCGACAATAGCCGGATCCTCCATGGCCGGCGCAGCTTTGTGGACAGCCCAACCAGCGTGCGGCATCTGCAAGGCGCCTATGCGGATCGGGACGGGCTCTATTCAACAATGTCGGTCTTGGCGGCGCAAGAGGTTGACCGTCGGATGGATCGGTTGGATGCGCTGTTTTCATCAGCCGCAATGGCGCTCAACTATGGCGAAAACCTAAGTATCCGGGACCATCAGTTGCAAGCCGCGGAATTGGCGCTGGAACAGGGTCATGAAGCCAGCATCATTGCCGCTTGCCTGCTCCATGACATTGGCTGGGCCATGCCCGAAGATGCGCAGGGGCATGAACATAGCGGCGCTGATTTTCTGTCTGAAATTTTTGGACCGTCCGTTGCCAACCCGGTTCGGCTTCACGTGATGGCGAAACGTTTTCTTGTGACTGAATTTCCGGAATACCGGGCCTGCCTATCGCAGGCGTCGCTTGACACGTTAGCGGCGCAGGGCGGCCCTCTTACTCCGGATGAAGCCCAGCAATTCTCAAAAACGCCGGGCTTTGATGCCGCAATCCTAATCCGGCGCATCGATGATGAGGCGAAGAGTGTCGACAAACCAACAGCCGATTACTCCGCATATACGGGGATGTTGAAAGGGTTGATCGCACAGGCAATCAGCATGGAAGGGGCTGCCGACGCCCATTAAGGTCGCAACATGTGACCACGCGGCAGCGCCCGTCCGTCCACGACCTTAATCTGGAGGTTACCCCAGTCGGTTGGGCTTTGGATCCCCTCTTTCAGCGATCAATTTCTGGCGCGACTTATCGACACATTGTCCGTAGATACGCGCCACATCATTTTTGGATCGTGCTATTTGCTCGGCAGCCAAATCAAGCAGGTCATCTTCGCCTCGCAGGGCAATCTCGGCCACTAACCCCCCTTCAGCCGATGAATGACAACAATCCCTCTACCGGCGGCGCTTAGCCCCCAGCCCGGAAGTCTGCCACTGTTCCCGCGTCGATCAGCTTTTCAAGCTATGCCGGTACCTTGCTCGTCCGCATCACGTCTTCCAGCACACCCAGGAACTGGTCCGTTGAATGGTTCCAGTCAAAGCTTGCGCCATATTGGGCGACGGCGTTGCGATCCATCTCAGCCGCGCTGCAAATGGCCCGAGAAAGATCCTCATCCAGCGCGCCCACTGGTTGCGTCAGCGCATCTATTGGGCCGCGTCCGTTGAGGCCGATAACATCCAATGGCCCCGGCACAGGAAAGCCTGCTACCGGCACGCCACAAGCCAAGGCTTCGATCATGACGAGCCCGAACGTATCCGTCAGGCTTGGGAAGACGAAGACATCCGCCGCGCGGTAGGCGCTGGCCAGCGCTTCGGCATGCAATGCGCCGAGAAAGAGCGCGTCCGGGAAGCGCTCCTTAAGCACAGCAAGATCCGGCCCATCTCCCACGATCACCTTGGTGCCGGCGATGGCGAGACCCAGAAAGACCTCCAGATTCTTCTCAACCGCAACCCGGCCGACTGAAAGAAGGATCGGGCGCGGCAGATTTGCGAGCGCGGGGTGGATGTCCCCTTCCGGAAGGAATCCGGCTTTGTCGCTGCCCCGTGTCCACACGCGTGTCCGGGCTATGCCCCGTTCCGTCAGTTCGTCGCCCAGTCGCGGGGTCGA
>JBBATT010000056.1:0-10720 GCA_040398605.1 Chakrabartia sp. | reverse complement strand
AAAGACCTGTTCATGGCCGAGGCACGCGGGGAAAGCGGGAAGTTGGCGATGAGGCTGCAGGGTGGACGGGTTTAGGGTTCGCCTTTCCCAACCCAATTCGTCATGCTGAACTTGTTTCAGCATCCATGAACACTGGTCTTGGTGGATGTGGCGCCAAGTCCGGGATCATTGAAGCCAATAGATCCTGAAACAAGTTCAGGATGAAGGCGAGTGGAACACCATTTTCGCTCATCCTGAGCTTGTCGAAGGATCGTTCTTTTCTTTGCGCGCTTGGTGAACAGCAAGGACGGCCCTTCGACGAGCTCAGGGCGAGCGGTAAGGGCTGTTATATCAACCCCGCCGCCCGATACGCCGCCGATGTCTCTGCCAAGCCAACTGCCGTCTCAATCTGCGGCACCCAAAGTGCGGCATCCGGTCGCCTTGCCGGGTCAATCCGCCAATCAGGGTGGCAGAAGTAATTCACGCGGTCAGACGTTAGCTTTGCCTTATCTCCACGTAGCAATCGGTCGAGGACAGAGCCAAGCTTCAAGATCGGGCGGGGCGTCGAGAGCACGAGTGCGCGGCGGGAGAGGGCGGCGGCAATCGCCTTGGCGAACGCTGCATGTGTCCAGCCATTGGCCGTCCCGTCGTCGACTTCGAATATGTGTCCATTGGGTGCGTTGTGCCCCGTCAGCGCCAACAAGAGCGTCGCGAGATCCCCTGCATGGATGACAGACAAATGCCCGGCGGGCGGCATCAGCATGATACCCGTCTTGGCCATTTTGAAGATGTCGAGCATCTCCATATCGCCGGGGCCGTAAATGGCAGGCGGGCGAACCATGGCCCAGTCGAGCCCGCTACTCGCCACAACCCGCTCCGCTTCTGCCTTGGACCAGCCATAGACGGACAATTGGGGTTCGCGCGCCGCGAGCGAGGAGACGTGGACGAAGCGGGTCACACCTGCCGCCTGGGTGGCCGCGACAATGGCCTTTGTGCCCCGGATATTGCCTTGTTCAAAACCGTCACGCGTTGGCGCATTGACGACACCGGCGACGTGGATGACGGCGTCCGTGCCCTCCACCAGCCGGGCCAGACTGTCTGGATTGTCGAGCGCGCCTTCGATCCATGTCACGCCCGCCCTGCCTGATTGCGGACGACGGGTAAGCGCGCGGACCTGAAGGCCCTGATCGGTCGCCGCCTTGAGGAGGGTGGACCCGACGAACCCCGTCGCACCCGTCACCGCGACCGTCTTTGCGCTCACAGCAGAACCATATGGTCGCGGTGGATGAGCGCGGCGCGGGGCGCATAGCCCAGCACTTCGGTCAGCGCTTCGGTCCGCAGGCCGCAGATGCGCACCGCATCGTCCAGATCATATTCGGCCAGACCATGGGCGAGGACATGTCCCTCGGCGTCGACAATCTCGACCACATCGCCGCGTTTGAAGCTGCCGTCTGCCGATTTTGCGCCGGCGGGCAACAGGCTGGCCCCCTTCGCAAGCGCCTTTGCGGCGCCTGCATCAATATGGATGCGGCCCTTGGACGTCAGCCGCCCTGCGAGCCATGCCTTTTTGGCGGCGCGGGAGCCGTCGGCTGTGAAGACGGTGCCGCAGTCCCCTTTGGCTAAACGGGTAAGAGGATGATCATGCAGGCCGGACACGATGACGAGCGCCGCACCCGCCGCATTGGCGAGGCGCGCCGCTTCAATCTTGGAGGCCATGCCGCCGGATCCCATGCCGGACGAGCTCTCGGCCTTCGCAATAGACCGGATGCGCGCATCGATCCGCGCGACATGGGGGATGCGTTCGGCGTCAGGGTTTTTGCCGGGGTCATCGGTGAACAGGCCGTCAACGTCCGACAAAAGGACAACGCCCTGTGCCGAGGCGGCTTGGGCAATGCGCGCAGCCAGACGGTCATTGTCGCCAAAACGGATTTCCTCGGTGGCGACGGAATCATTTTCGTTGATCACGGGCACAACGCCAAGGCCGAGCAGCCGCTCTAGCGTGGCGGCGGCATTGAGGTAACGCCGCCGGTCTTCCAGATCATCGAGAGTGACGAGGATCTGCGCCGCCGTCATGCCCTTGGCGTCAAGCAACCCGGCCCAGCATTGCGACAAGGCGATCTGGCCGGTGGCGGCGGCGGCCTGTGCATCTTCAAGGCTGGCACGACCGCCTTTGGGCAGGCCAAGTCTGCGCGCACCCAGTGCAATGGCGCCCGAGGAGACAATGATGATCTGTTGGCCATCGGCGCGCCTGTGGGCGATGTCGTCCACCACGGTCTGCAGCCAGTCCTGCCGGACCATGCCTGCAGGGTCGACGAGCAGGGACGACCCGATCTTGACGACCAGCCGCGGGCAGTCCGCCGGCGTCAGACGGGAGACCATCCGCTGTCTTCCCCTGTTTTAGGCGCTTCCATGGGCGACACCGGGCCGATGGCCTCCAGCAGCCGGTCCAGCACCGCGTCCACACCGTCACCACTCGCGCCGGACAGGAGGAGAACCTCTGCCTTGCTGGCGCGCTTCAGCTTGGTCGCGATCTTCTTCACCTCGGCTGGATCAACGGCGTCGATCTTGTTGAGGCCGATCACTTCAGGCTTGCCGACCAAGTCCGCGCCATATTTGTCGAGTTCCTTGCGGACCACCTTATAGGCCCCCACCGGATCATCGCCCGATGCATCCACCAGATGCAGCAGCACGCGACAGCGTTCGATATGGCCAAGGAAGCGATCGCCAATACCCGCACCGTCCGCTGCGCCTTCGATAAGGCCGGGGATGTCTGCGATCACAAATTCGCGCCCGTGCTGCGTCGCCACGCCCAATTGGGGACGTGTGGTCGTGAACGGATAGGCGCCGACCTTCGCATTCGCGTTGGTCACGCCATTAATGAAGGTGGATTTGCCGGCATTGGGAAGGCCGACGAGCCCTGCGTCGGCGAGGAGCTTCAGCCGCAGCCAGACCCACATTTCCTCATTTGGCCAGCCCATGCCGTGCTGGCGCGGGGTGCGATTGGTAGACGTCTTGTAGCTTGCATTGCCACGGCCGCCGTCCCCGCCGCGCAGGAAGACGCGCTTGACGCCCGGCTCGGTAAAGTCGGCCAGCACATGTTCTTTGTCTTCGGACAAGACTTGCGTGCCCACTGGCACCTTGATGACAAGATCTTCGCCGCCGCCACCTGTGCGGTTGGAGCCTGAGCCGCCATGACCGCGTTCCGCCTTGAAATGCTGCGTGTACCGAAAATCGATGAGCGTGTTGAGGCCGGCCACAGCTTCAAATACGATGTCGCCACCCTTGCCGCCATTGCCGCCATTGGGTCCGCCATATTCCATGTACTTTTCACGCCGAAAAGACACAGCGCCGGGGCCACCGGCGCCGGAGCAGATGTAAATCTTGGCTTGATCGAGAAAATGCATGGCTTCCCTTTAGGCGAAACCGCGCAAATGGAAAGCTTTGCTGCGCCGACTAGCTTTCCAGACGCGCCGACAAACGGGGTGACGCTTTCAACTGGCGGACCGCAATATCCCGCGCCGTGCGGCGGGGCAGGCCTAAGGATTTGGCAAGCGGCTCTCCCAGCAAGGCATCGCCCATGGCGAGCAGCACGAGATGCAGCGTATCTTCGTGCATCGATTTGTCCTGATGGCCTTCACCAATCTCGTCGATCAGTTCATGAATGGCATCCACGACCGGATTGAGTGCGTTCTCATTGCCCGAAAGGATCATCCAGGTGGCCAATTGGGCGGCGCCTTTTTCAACAAACGTGTCGAACGCCATGTCGACGACGCGGTTGGGGTCTGGTTCTTTGTCTCTGTTAAGAAGGATGAGGTCTGCAATCGAATCACACACTGTTCCCGCAAGATGTGCGGCTAGCGCCATTTGGAGACCCGAGGCGGACCCGAAATGGTGGAGCAAATTGGCATGCGTCCGCCCCATGCGTGAGGAGACCGCCTTCAGCGTCACGGCCTGCGGGCCAGCTTCGATCAAGATGGCGCTCGCCGCTTCAAGCGCTGCGGCGCGGCTTTCTTCCGGGGAGAGACGTTTCCGTTCTATTGACATTAATGTAAGTAACCTTTAGTTTCAAAGTCTGAGGAGATTCGCGCATGACAACCGCCACCATCAAGACCCCCGCAGATCTGACCATCACGCCGCGTGATCGGCGCTTTGGCCGGAACACGGCTCAGCAGCGGTGGTGGGCTGGCGGCGATCCTTTTGCAACGGCTTTCTATAATGCGCTGTCGGTCACTTTCCCGCGTGGCGAAGCGATGTTCATTGAGTCTGTGCGCGCCTTTCGTGATGGCGTGCCGCCCAAGCTGGAAAAGGACATCCGCGCCTTTGTGACGCAGGAAGTCATCCACACGCGCGAACATGTGGCCTTCAACAGCCGCGTTGAAGAGGCTGGTTATGACATTACCTTCCTCAACCATCAGGTCAGCCATGTCATGGACCTGATCAAATCCCGCCCGCCCATCGTCAATCTGTGCGTGACGATGGCGCTGGAGCATTACACCGCCATTCTCGCCAAGCAGTTCCTTGAAGATCCCAACGCCTTTGCCAAGGGCGAGGGAGATCAGGTTGATATGTGGAAATGGCATGCCGTGGAAGAGATTGAGCATAAGGGCGTCGCCTATGACACCTGGCTTCACGCCACGCGCGACTGGAGCCGGATCAAGCGCTGGCGTGTTAAGTCGATGCTGATGGTGTTGGTGTCGATCAATTTCTGGAAGAACCGCTATATCGGGATGCGCCACCTGCTGGCACAGGACGGCATCACTGGATGGAAGGCCCATCGCGGGCTGATCTGGTTCCTGCTCGGCAACCCCGGCACTTTGCGTAAGCTCTTCTTGCCTTGGGCGACCTACTTCCTCCCTGGCTTCCATCCGTGGAATGAAGATGACCGCCATCTGATCGGCAAGTTCGACAGTGCCTATGAAGCGGCACGAACCCCGGTGACGGCGGCAGCGTAATCCGTTAACCGGGCGCATGACCATAGCGCCAACCCTTCACACAGGCCGGCTCACGCTCGCGCCACTCTCGCTCGACCATTGGGAGGCTTATGCCGCCGCTTGGGCAGACCCCGAGCTGACGGCTTTCATCGGGGGTAAGCCGCGCGGCCGCCAGGAAAGCTGGACGAAATTCACCCAAGGCATCGGGCTGTGGCCGCTGCTGGGCTATGGCTATTGGGCCTTTATCGACAGCGCGTCGGGCCAATTCCTCGGCAATGGCGGGCTCGCCGGGTTTGAACGGGGCATTGCAGAACTGGAAGGGTATCCCGAAGCGGGCTGGGCGTTCGTGCCCGCGGCTTGGGGCAAAGGGTTGGCGACGGAGGCGATGGCGGCTGTTTTCAATTGGGCTGATGATTCCCTGAAAAGCGAGATCCGCTGCATTATCGATCCCGGAAATGTCGCCTCGCAAAAGGTCGCCGCAAAGCTCAGCTTTCATAAATTTGCCGACAGCGATGGCGCCATCGGACCGGTTGGTGTCTATCGCAGAACCTTGCCGGACGCCGCATAACACTGCGTTGCTCTTGCCCTCGGTGGCGCTTGCGTTAGAAGCCGATCGATGGACAGGATACTTATTCGCGGCGGCAATCGCCTCAACGGCCGCATTCCGATTTCAGGAGCCAAAAACTCTGCGCTGACGCTGCTGCCGTGTGCACTGCTGACGGATGAGCCGCTCACGTTGCGCAATCTGCCGCGTCTGGCCGATGTGGACAGCTTTGGCCATTTGCTCAACCAGCTCGGCTGCTCGACGATGATAGAAGGCGCGCGACCGGAAGATTTCGGCCGGGTCATGACGCTGCGCGCGGGCACGATCACGGCAACCATGGCGCCCTATGACATCGTACGGAAAATGCGCGCCTCCATCCTCGTGCTCGGGCCGCTGCTCGCCCGTGCAGGGGAGGCGACGGTGTCCCTTCCCGGCGGCTGTGCCATCGGCAACCGTCCCATCGATCTTCACTTGAAGGCCTTGGAAGCGTTTGGCGCAGAGATTGAAACAACGGCTGGCTATGTCACCGCCCGCGCCAAGGGTGGCCGCCTGCCGGGCGGCACCATCGTGTTTCCGGTGGTCTCCGTTGGGGCGACTGAAAACGCACTCATGGCCGCCGTGCGTGCCAAGGGCACCTGCATTCTTGAAAATGCGGCGCGGGAACCGGAGATTGTCGACCTGTGCAATCTGCTGGTCGCCATGGGCGCGCATATTGAAGGCATCGGCACCGAAAAGCTCATCGTTGAAGGTGTCGACCGTCTTCATGGCGCGACCTACGCCGTGATGCCCGATCGTATTGAGGCGGGCAGCTATGCCTGTGCCGTCGGTCTGGCCGGTGGTTCGGTTGAGCTGGACGGCGCCAACCCCGATGACATGCACGCGACGCTCGCGGCGCTGCGCGAAGCGGGTGTTGAAGTCACCGAACATAAGCGCGGCATCACAGTCTCTTCCGATGGGAAGCTGCGCCCGCTGACCTTGTCGACATCGCCTTTCCCCGGTTTCGCGACGGACATGCAGGCCCAGTTCATGGCGATGCTGTTGCGGGCCGATGGCGCCAGTGTGCTGACCGAAACGATCTTTGAAAACCGCTATATGCACGTGCCGGAACTGGCGCGTATGGGCGCGGACATTCAGGTGAAAGGCCGCACCGCCGTTGTGCGCGGGGTTCAGCGTTTGGTGGGTGCGCCTGTGATGGCAACTGACCTGCGCGCCTCGATGAGCCTCATCATCGCAGGCCTTGTTGCCGAAGGTGAAACGCAGGTGTCCCGCATCTATCACCTTGATCGCGGCTATGAACGGCTGGAAGAAAAGCTGTCTGCCGTCGGCGCAGATATTGAGCGCAACAGCGACGGGTAGGGGCAACTCTCCCCATCCGTTCGCCCTGAGCTTGTCGAAGGGCGGTCCTTTTCTGTTTTATTTGCGAAAACAGGAAGGACAATGCTTCGACAGGCTCAGCATGAGCGGGTTCGGGTGGGTCTTAGATTTAGAGCCACCCCAAGACGGACAATGGTTGACCTTCGGTCGCCTGCGGCTCGACAGGCTCAGCATGAGCGGTAATTGGATGGCTCTGAAATCTAAAGCCAGACATCCACCGCATGGATGGTCAGGCCCACGAGCCCGCCAACCAGCGTCCCGTTGATGCGGATATATTGGAGGTCGCGGCCCACCGCCGTTTCCACCCGTTCCGTCACCTTGCCGACATCCCAGCTGCGGATCGTGTCTGACACCAACTTGACGATGCCGTCGCCATAGCTGGCCGTGGCGCCGACAGCCGCGCGGCGGGCGAAGCGGTTGATGGTGGTGCGGATGCGGTCATCGGTCTGGAGCGTCTGGCCAAGCTGGCGCAGCGTATCGCCCAGCTTTCCGGCCATGGCCTTGTCCGGGTCCCGCGCGGCGCGCAGCAGCGCCGCCCGCCCCTGTTGCCAAAGCCCGTCAATCCAGGATTGCATCGCAGGATTGTCGACCAGCTCATCTTTCAACGCCTGCACCCGCGCCTGCATGGCTTCATTATTCTGGAGGTCAAAAGCGAGGTCTTCCAGCATTTCATTGATCTTCAGCCGCAGCGGATGATCTGGCGTGTCTGCCATGTCGAACACCAGCTTATTGAGGCCGGTGATGACGGCATTGGACACATTCTCATCCAGTCCCGTCCACCGCAGAATGCGACCTGCGCGCTCATGCACCATGTCGCGGATGATGTCTTCATTCGACGCGATGATGAGGCTGGCGCGGTTGATGATCCCATCAAGCAAGGGGACGTGGCGGCCTTCGCGAATGGCGGCGGTCAGCGTCTGGCCTAGCAGGGGCGACACATCCATCCGCCGGAGACGTTCGGCAACGGCGGTCTTCGCCATACCGCCCAGCCGGTCGTCATCCAGACTTTCAAGGATATCGGCGAGCAGGCGTGAGGCGCCATCGCGCAACCGGCCTGATCCGCCGCGATCCTCACTCGCGAGGAACCGGCCTGCAGCGCCCGCAACATCCAGGCCCCGCATCCGCCGGGCGACGACGGCAGGGGTCAGGAAGTTGTCGCGGAGGAAAGTGGCGAGCGTCTCGCCGATCCTATCCTTGTTGCGCGGAATGATGGCGGTATGCGGAATGGGCAGGCCGAGCGGGTGGCGGAACAGCGCGGTGACAGCAAACCAGTCCGCAAGACCACCCACCATCGCGGCCTCGGCAAAAGCCTTCACGAACCCGACCATGGGATGCACCGGGCCGATGATCCGCGTCGCTACATAAACGCCTGCCATGACGACGAGCATGCCCGTCGCAATCATCTTCATCTGCCGCGCATCTGCCGCCGTCGGCAACAGGCGGGGCGCCGGCCGCTTGAAAAGGGTGTTCTCGCGCCGGGCTATGGCGTCACTCCGCCGGTTCGGCCGCCGGGCCGGATCGGGTGAAACGGGCCTTCAGGCGTGAGAAAGCCTTGGCCGGGAAGAGGCGGGGCGGGCGACCCTGCTGGTCCAAATCACCGCCTTGCGTGGTGAGATAGTGGCGCAACCAAGGCCCCAAACGGGATTCCATGCCGATGGCAAGGCTGAAGCTCGCTGGCACGATGAGCAAAGTGAGGAACGTCGAGACGATCAAGCCGCCGATCACCGTCACACCCATAGGCTGGGAAAAGGCGCCATCGCCTGTGAGTGCCAGAGCCGTGGGCACCATGCCTGCGACCATTGCGACCGTCGTCATCACAATTGGCTGCGCGCGCTTATGGCCGGCATCCATGATCGCCTCAAACTTCGGCACGCCCTTGTCGATTTCCTCAAGCGCGAAGTCGACGAGCAGAATGGAGTTTTTGGCGACGATCCCGAACAGCATCAACGTGCCGATGAGCACTGGCATGGAGATGGCAAAGCCGGACAGCTTGAGCGCGATCATGCCGCCAAGCGGCGCCAACAGCAGCGAGCCCATGTTGACGAGCGGCGGCACGAAGCGGTGATAGAGCAGCACGAGCACCGCAAACACCGACGCAATGCCGGTGATGACGGCAATCATGAAGTTGGAAATCATTTCCTGCTGCCAGCGGGCGTCACCGAGCGTCAATTTCTTCACGCCCTGCGGCAGGGTCTTCATCGTCGGCAGGGCGTCGATGGCTTGCATAGCCTCACTGCTGACATAGGGCTTACCGGTTGCAGGGTTCACCGCATAGTCGGCGCCGATGGAGACACGGCGGCTCTGGTTCGACCGCTGGATTGTCGTCGGCCCGGCACCGAAGGAAATTTCGGCCACGGTCTTCAGGGGAACGGACCCGCCGGTCGATGTCGGCACGGGCAGGTTTTCGATGGTCGAAAGATTGCGGCGTGAATCTTCGGAAAGGGAGACGCGGATGGGCACCTGACGGTCGGACAGCGAGAATTTCGCGCTGTTCTGGTCAATGTCGCCGATCGTGGCGATACGGATCGTCTGTGACAAGGCCGCTGTCGTAACGCCAAGGCTGGCCGCAAGATCGGCGCGCGGCTTGATCGTCACTTCAGGGCGCAGCATGTCGCCGCCGATACGTGCAGCGGTGATTTCCTTCACGCCGCGCATCTCTTCGGTCACTTTCTGCGCTGTCTGCATGAGCAACGCAGGATCACTGCCACCAAGGGTGATGGTCACGTCGCGACCAGAAAAACCGCCGGTCTGTGATTGGAAGGTCACGCGGGCATCAGCGACTTCCGAGAAGCGTTTACCCCATGATTTTTCAAACTCGTCCGATGTCATTTTGCGATCTGGCGACAGACGCAGATAGATGCTTGCCTTGGCTGGCTGAATGTCAGCAAAGGCCGCAACCACCTCAGGCGCCTCGTCATCCAACGTCTTTTGAATGCCTTCAACAAGCTGCGTGGTTTGCTGCAATGTCGTGCCCGGCACCATTTCAACGCGAATAGAACTATAGTCGAAATTCATCGTGGGCTGGAACTGGAAGGGCAGTGACATGACCATGAGGACGGTCGCCACGAGCGATCCGGCTCCGCCCACAACAACCCAGCGACGGTTGTGGAGCGTCCAGTTCAGGATCTGCATATAGCGATCCATCATCCAGCCTTCGCCATGCTTTTCTTCGCCATGTGCCTTTAGGAAATAGGCCGCGATCATCGGCGTGATCATGCGTGCCACGGCCAGCGACAGCAGAACGGCAGCCACGACTGTAAAGCCGAAATTCTTGAAGAACTGCCCCGACACACCGGGCATCAGGCCGACGGGCAGGAACACCGCGACAATTGAGAAGGTCGTCGCAACAACGGCAAGCCCAATTTCATCCGCCGCGTCGATGGAGGCCTGATAGGCGGATTTGCCCATACGCATATGCCGGACGATGTTTTCAATTTCCACAATGGCGTCGTCGACGAGCACACCGGCCACAAGGCTGAGGGCGAGCATCGAGATGCCGTTGAGACTGAAGCCCAGCAATTCCATGAACCAAAAAGTCGGGATGGCGGACAGCGGAATGGCAATGGCGGAAATGGCAGTGGCGCGTCCATCCCGCAGGAACAGCCAGACCACCAAGACGGCCAGCACCGCGCCTTCGATCATAGAGGAGAGCGACGAGGAATATTGCGATTTGGTATAGTCGACTGTCGTGTAAAGTTCCGTAAAGTGGATCTTCGGGTTTTCCTTTTGGATCGCCCGGAGCTCTTCCCACATCTTGTCATAGACTTTGACGTCCGACGCGCCCTTGGCGCGCTGGACCGAGAAGCTGAGCACCTGACGCCCGTTCATGGTCGAAACGGCCCGCTGCTCGCCATAAAGATCGCGTACTTGGGCTAAGTCCGACAGCTTGACC
>JBBATT010000055.1:0-10915 GCA_040398605.1 Chakrabartia sp. | reverse complement strand
CCTGACTTTGGCGCTGGCCCTTGATGTGCCGCTGACCGGAAATGGCTTTCTTGCTTTAGCGGCGTTGCTCATGTTGATTGGCGGCCTGCCGCACGGCGCGTTTGACATCGCGATCGCGCAGTCCGTCTTAAAGCTGCAGCCATCTACCGCCGCCGCCTTTTTCTTTGCTTATGTTGGCGTTGCCGTGGCGATGATGGCTTTATGGGCCATTGCCCCTGTCACAACGCTCTGCCTGTTTCTGGCGCTTTCTGCTGTCCATTTCGGAGAAGACTGGCGCATGCTCGACTCTGGGCTGCTGCGGGCGATGGCAGGCGCTTCCGTCTTGTGCATCCCAGCTTTTGCGCATCCCGCCTCCGTTACAGCGCTGTTCGTTGCGATGGCAGGGCCGGAGGCAGATTGGGTCCGCCGCTTCATCGTTGCGTTTACGCCTGTGGCTGTGCTGGTCACGTCAGTTGGGATGTTCATGGCCGTCCGCGCCGGCCATTCCGGATGGGCGCTGGCGCAATTTGCAGCCCTTGTGGCGCTGGCCATCCTGCCGCCACAGGTTGGCTTTCTGCTCTATTTCGTTTTCCTGCATTCCCCGCTTCATATGCGGGGCGTGGCGGCGACCTTGCCGAGCTGGTCTGGCCCGCGCTTCTGGATTTATGGCGGGCTGATGTGCTTTGCCTGCCTCGCCCTCGCCATGCTGCTGGCACCCGGCCTTGTCTCAGGGCAATCACTGGCCATGTCCGCAGAGGCCTTCCGCCTGCTTTCTGTCGTGGCGGCGCCGCACTTGTTGCTGACGCTGTTTGTGGACCGTTGGGTGCGCGCCTAATCCCCGCCCTTTAGCGCCGGAACCGAGCGCGCCGCATCTTCGGCTGAAATACCGGGCGGGGGTGCGGCGGCAATCCGCTCTTGCCCGAGCATCACGCGTCCGGCGCGGTGGATGGCGCGGCGGACGCGGGGGTAAGTGCCGCAGCGGCAGAGATTCGTGATCGCTGCATCAATATCCGCATCGCTTGGCTTGGGGTTGGCCTTTAACAGGGCGGCGGCTGCCATTACGATGCCGGGCGTGCAGAAGCCACACATCACGGCGCCCTCGGCGACAAGGGCCTGCTGGACGGGGTGGCTCCGGTCGCGCGACAGGCCTTCGATGGTCGTCACAAAGCTGCCTTCGACACCCTTGATGGATATCTGGCAGGACATGACGGCCCGCCCGTCAATATCGACCATGCAGGCGCCGCAATCCCCCGTGCCGCATCCATATTTGGTGCCGGTCAGGTTAGAGGCATCGCGCAGCGCCCAGAGGAGCGGCGTATCCGGGTCGATCTGATAGGCGACCGGCTGGTTGTTGACGGTGAATTTCGTCACGCGCCCGCCTCAGTTCCGGCTGTCATCTTGCCCCCGATCTCGTCTGCTGACCCTGTTGCACCTATGACACGGGCAGGGCTGAACTTGCAATCTTGGCCTTTGTCCTTGATTTTTAGGGAATCGGGGCCTAGTGCCCGCTTGGAACGGCGCGGCGCGAGTTGCGACGACGCTTGTATTTTGGCTTACGGGGCGGATGACCGCCCCCATATTCGACTTCGGAGTGTGGCTTTTTTATGCAGATTATCGTTCGCGACAACAATGTTGACCAGGCGCTCCGGGCACTCAAGAAGAAGCTGCAGCGCGAAGGCGTCTATCGCGAAATGAAGCTGCGCCGGCATTATGAAAAGCCGTCGGAAAAGCGCGCCCGTGAAAAGGCAGCTGCTGTTCGTCGCGCTCGCAAGATGGAGCGCAAGCGTCTGGAACGCGACGGCGGACGTTAAGCCACCCGGCTTTGGCCAGTTGAAAAGGGGCGTCGGTCAATCCGGCGCCCTTTTTCGTTTGCCCTTGGCGCGCAGCAAATGTTGCGGCATAGGCGCGGCCAACACCATGCAGATCAAAACAGAGGTCATCCCATGTCGAATTCCACAGTTCCGATTGCTCCGATTGCCAAGGGCTCGATGCTGAAGCTGTGGGGCGGCGTCGCCGTTGTCCTCGCCGTTGCAGGTGGCCTTGCCTGGACAGGCACGGCCAAGGCTGTCGGCCAGAGCTGTTCTGCGTCGGAAATGCTGCCTCCCGGCGGCGGCGTTCAGGCGCATGAAGTGACCGCATCCGGCCTGCACTTTCAGGTGCGCAAGGCCGGCACAGGTGCCAGCCCAACGGATGCCGATGTTACGCTGATCAATTACAAGGGCACGCTGAAGGACGGCACGGAATTTGATGCCAATCAGCAGACCCCGCTGGAAGTGTCCAAGGTTGTTCCCGGTTTCTCGGAAGCCTTGAAGAGGATGCAGCGCGGCGGCAGTTATCGCATGTGCATTCCACCCGCGATCGGTTACGGCGCGCAGGCCGCAGGCCCGATCCCGGCGAATTCCATCCTGATTTTTGACGTCGACCTGCTTGATTTCAAGAGCGCGGCGGAACTGCAGATGATGCAGCAGATGATGCAGCAGCAGCAGGGTGGCCAAGGTGCTCCGGCTGCTCCGACGGGTGAAGGTCAACCGCAGGCTGTTCCGGCACCGACAGGGGAGTAACGCTCTCCTTCGTAACGCCCTATCTTTGTCATCCTGAACTTGTTTCAGGATAACCGGTTTGCCTGCTCTTCTCGGCTGCGGTGTAGCCCCGCTCAGTTATGCTGAAACAAGTTCAGCATGACGATTGGGCGGGACGAGGGAACCCCTTACTTCCCGTCCTTCTTCGCAGACAGGCTCACCAAGGTCCGGTCCGGCCGGATGGCGCGCACCCAGCTTAGGGGGTTGAGATAGCTCGCCGAACCATCGAGCGAGAAGGTGATGATCTCCGCACGGCCGCCGAGATTTTCCCACGGTATTGGCCCGCCAAGGCCGCGCTGCCATTGCGGAAAGCGGCTGTCGGCGCTGTGATCGCGATTGTCGCCCATCAAAAAGTAATGCGCGTCCGGCACGGTGATCGGGCCATAATTGTCGCCCGGTGAATTAGGGTCGACGTCCACCGTGTCATAGCTGCGGCCATTGGGCAGGGTTTCGCGCACGATGGGCAGTTTGCACCATAAGGTGCCATCATCTTTTGCCACGCGGCGGTCGGGATAATCTTCCTGTGAGCAGGGGTCATTCAGATCCACCGGCACAAGCCGGTCGATCTTTGGCGCGCGGGTCACCGGCTTGCCGTTGATGATGAGTTCCCCGCCGCGCATTTCGATGCGGTCGCCCGGCAGGCCGATGACGCGTTTGATGTAATCCTGGTTCATGCCCGGCGGCGTCAGGATGACGACATCGCCGCGTTCCGGCTCACTGCCCCAGATGCGGCCCTTCCAGTCCGGCAGATTGACCGCGAGCGACTCGACAGGTTCCCGAAGGACCAGCCAGCGGAAGAGTGCGGGGATGGACGGGATCGTTGGGGACACGTGGCTCCAGCCATAGGCGAATTTGTTCACGACCAGCCGGTCGCCGACCATCAGCGTCGGCACCATCGATTCTGACGGGATGTAGAATGGCTTGGCAATGAAGCTGTGAAAGCCGAGCACAGCGGCCAGCAGCAGCGCTGCGCCCCTAATCTCTTCGCCCCAATTGACCTTGTCGTCCTTGCGCTTCTTCTTGGCCATGTTGGTGGGCGTGCTTTCGGTCAGTGTGGGGTCGGGGGTGGCGGTCACGGTTAGGCGGTTTTCGCAGGCAGGGCTTCAATAATCACAAAGGCCTGTGCCCATGGATGATCGTCGGTGAGCGTCAGATGAATGCGCGCCTCATAACCCTCGGGCACCAAGGCGTCGAGCGCGACCTTGGCGCCGCCGGCGAGCGCCAGCGTCGGCGCACCTGACGGCGCATTGATGACGCCGATGTCCTTCATGAACACACCGCGCTTAAAGCCGGTGCCAACGGCTTTGGAGAACGCCTCCTTGGCGGCAAAGCGCTTCGCATAGGTGCCGGCCTGCGTGAACGGGCGGCGCGCGGCCTTTGCCCGCTCAACATCGGTAAAGACGCGGTTGGTGAACCGGTCCCCAAAGCGGTCGAGCGACTTTTGGATGCGCTCAATATTGCAGAGGTCAGAGCCGAGGCCGATGATCATCCGCGATCAGCCTCGCGCCGCGTCCATGCGGGCGCGCATCTCGCGGATGCTGGCGTCGAGCCCGATGAAGATCGCCTCACCGATCAGAAAATGCCCGATATTGAGTTCGGCGATCTGCGGGATGGCAGCAATCGGCCCCACATTGTCGAAGGTCAGCCCATGGCCTGCATGTGCCTCAATGCCATTGCGCGTTGCCAAGGCAGCAGCATCGGCAATGCGGCGCAACTCAGTGGCCCGTTCTTCGCCTTCGCAATGGGCGTAGCGACCGGTGTGGAGCTCTACGACGGGTGCGCGCAATTGAATGGCGGCGTCGATCTGGCGGGCGTCAGGCTCGATGAACAGACTCACGCGGATGCCCGCATCGGTCAGCCGCGTGACAATTGGTGCCAGCTGGTTGTGCAATCCCGCAGCATCCAGCCCGCCTTCGGTCGTCCGCTCTTCGCGCTTTTCGGGGACGATGCAGGCCGCATGCGGTTTGTGGCGCAGCGCAATGGCCAGCATCTCTTCAGTTGCGGCCATCTCCAGATTGATCGGCAGCGTCGTGTTCGCCATCAGCACGTCAAGATCATTGTCGCGGATGTGGCGCCGGTCCTCGCGCAGATGGACAGTTATGCCGTCGCCGCCCGCTGCTTCGACGACCTGAACCGCGCGCCAGGGATCAGGATGGTCTCCGCCGCGCGCATTCCGGATGGTCGCGACGTGATCAATATTAACGCCGAGGCGCAGGTGCGTGGTCACGCGTCCGCCTTCCGGCTGCCGGGCTTCATAGCGGGGATCGCCGCAAGGTCGGGGGGAAGGTTGTCGGCATCATAAGTGGGCACATCCAACCGGATGAGCGGAAAGAAAGGAACCCCCAGATCGACCGAGCCATTGGAGCGGTCGACGAGCGACGCCTCGGCGATGACTTCGCCGCCCTCGCGCTTCACCGCTTCAATGGCTTCGCGGGAGGACAGGCCGGTCGTCACGACGTCTTCCACCATCAGCACCTTCTGGCCCGGCTCCAGCCGAAAACCCCGGCGCAGGCCGAACACGCCATCAGGGCGTTCGAGGAACAGCGCGTCCTTGCTGAGCGCGCGGCCCATTTCATGGCCGATGATGATGCCGCCCATCGCCGGGGAAACGACGACGTCGATGGCGTTGCGAATATCAGCGGGCAGGCGGCGTGCCGCTTCGTCCGCAAGGCGCGCGGCGCGGGCCGGGTTCATCAGGATGCGGGCGCATTGCAGATAGCGGGGACTGCGCAGGCCCGAAGACAGGATAAAATGCCCCTCAAGCAGCGCTTCGGCGGCACGGAATTCGTTTAGGATATCGTCGTCTGTCATGGTCACGGGAAATAGAGCCCTTTGCTTGCAGCTTATGTCTTGCAAACCCGTCCATTAGGGATGGTAGACAAAGCCTGCAATGCTGTGTGAAAAATGGCGCTTGAATCGCTTGAGCCTCATTTGTTTCGTGCGTATAGGCCGCATCGAAGCGTCTCGATGAGAACAGGCGCCAAAGCCTTTTTTGCCCGGATTTTCGGGCCGCAACATGGAAAAACAGGTAATGAACAAGCTGAGATCTGCCCTATTTGCAATCGGTTTGGTGCTGGCACCGGCTGTTGCGATGGCGCAAGGAACCCCGGCTGCACCTGCACCGGTCGCCGCCGCACCCGCGCCGGATGCTGTTGCCCCCGCCCTAAAGGCGGATGCTGCCGTTGCAACGCCAGCTGCTGAGCAGCCCAAGGTTGAAGCGCCTTTGGCGCTCGTCCCCGTGGATGGCATTGGCCAGCCGGTGAACGGTAAAATCGGCATCCAGCCGCAGGTGACGCTGAATGGTCAGCGCGCGGAATGGTTTCATGACGCGATCCTGCTCCCGGTAATCACTGTCATTTCGCTGTTCGTTCTGGGCCTGCTGCTCTGGGTGATCGTGCGCTATCGGCGTGCGGCCAACCCGGTCGCGTCTAAGACGAGCCACAACACGCTCATTGAAATCGCATGGACGCTGATCCCTGTGATCATCCTCGTGGTGATCGCCATTCCGTCGATCAGCCTGCTTGCCGCGCAATATAAGCCGGCTGGTAAGGATGCGGTGACGATCAAGGTGATCGGCCACCAATGGTATTGGAGCTATCAGTATCCAGACCATGGCGATTTCGAAGTTGTGTCCAACATGCTGCCCGACGCTGAAGCCGCCAAGCGTGGTGAGCCGCGTCTGCTGGCCGTCGACAACCGCATCGTGGTGCCTGTTGGCACCGAGATTAAGGCCATCGTAACGTCTGAAGACGTCATCCACTCCTTCGCGGTTCCGGCATTTTGGACCAAGATGGACGCCGTTCCCGGCCGCTTGAACGAAGTGACGTTCAAGGTCGAAAAGGAAGGCCTCTATTACGGCCAGTGTTCCGAACTTTGTGGCGCGCGCCATGCCTTCATGCCGATTGCGGTTGAAGTCGTGTCGAAGGAAAACTTCGCGAAATGGGTTGCGTCCAAGGGTGGTAAGATGCCGGGTGCTGAAGCAGCCGCCGTCGCCGCCCCCGCTGCCACTCCTGCACCTGCCGTAACGCCGGCTGCCGCTCCCGCAGCGGCTCCGGCCGAAGGCGCGAACGAAACTGCTCCGGCTGCTCCGGCCGCCAACACCAAGGCGTAATGACAATGACCACCGTTGCTGCAACGCACGATCACGCACATGATCATCACGACGCGGACCATCACATGGGCTTCTTTGCCCGTTGGTTCATGTCAACCAACCACAAGGATATTGGCACCCTTTATCTGATCTTCGCAATTTTGGCGGGGATCATCGGGGGCGGTATCTCCGGCCTGATGCGCGCTGAACTCGCGCAGCCGGGCATCCAATATTTGACCACCTGGGCTGCCATGGTGGAAGGCGAAGGCGCCAGCATTGATCAGGCCTACCATCTGTGGAACGTGCTCATCACTGCGCACGGCCTCATCATGGTGTTCTTCATGGTCATGCCAGCCCTGATCGGTGGCTTTGGTAACTGGTTCATCCCGATCATGATCGGTGCGCCAGACATGGCGTTCCCGCGCATGAACAACGTGTCCTTCTGGCTGCTGGTTCCGGCCTTCATCCTGCTGCTCGGTTCCGCTTTCGTGCCCGGTGGCACGGGTCTTGGCGCTGGCACTGGTTGGACGGTCTACGCACCACTTTCGACCTACGGGTCGCAGGGGCCTGCTGTCGACATGGCGATCTTCTCGCTCCATCTGGCGGGCGCAAGCTCGATCATGGGCGCGATCAACTTCATCACCACCATCTTCAACATGCGTGCCCCGGGCATGACGCTGCACAAGATGCCGCTGTTTGTCTGGTCGGTTCTGGTCACGGCGTTCCTGCTTTTGCTGGCCCTGCCGGTTTTGGCCGCTGCCATCACCATGCTGTTGACGGACCGTAACTTCGGCACGACCTTCTTTGATCCGGCCGGTGGTGGGGACCCTGTTCTCTATCAGCACCTCTTCTGGTTCTTCGGTCACCCTGAAGTGTACATCATGATCTTGCCGGGCTTCGGCATCGTCAGCCAGATCATCTCGACCTTCTCGAAAAAGCCCATCTTCGGCTATCTCGGCATGGCTTATGCCATGGTCGCGATTGGTGTGGTCGGCTTTGTCGTGTGGGCGCACCACATGTTCACAACCGGTCTCGATGTGAACACGAAGATGTACTTCACGGCGGCCACCATGGTCATCGCGGTGCCGACGGGTATCAAGATCTTCTCTTGGATTGCGACAATGTGGGGCGGGTCGATCCGCTTCTCCGTGCCGATGGTCTGGGCGCTTGGCTTCATCTTCATGTTCACCGTTGGTGGCGTGACGGGCGTTGTCCTCGCCAATGGTGGCGTCGATAACTACATGCACGACACCTATTATGTCGTGGCGCACTTCCACTACGTGCTCTCGCTGGGTGCGGTGTTCTCGCTCTTTGCGGGCTTCACCTACTGGTTCGCGAAGATGAGCGGCCGTCACCTCAACGAGTTCCTGGGCCACCTGCACTTCTGGGTGTTCTTCCTCGGCGTGAACATCATCTTCTTCCCGATGCACTTCCTCGGGTTGCAGGGCATGCCGCGGCGTTATCCGGATTATCCGGATGCCTTCGCTTACTGGAACGAAATTGCCTCAATCGGCTATGCCATCATGGCTGGCTCGATGGTGATCTTCTTCGTCAACGTGGCCTATGCGTTCATCGCTGGCCGCAAGGCGGAAGGGAATTATTGGGGTGAAGGCGCGACGACGCTCGAATGGACCCTGTCGAGCCCGCCGCCGTTCCACCAGTTCGAAACACTGCCTAAGGTCGACTAAAGACCAAGGTCGATCGGAGGCGCGGCATGGCCCGCTCCTTCGGTCTCAACTGAAACATCCGGTCGCCCGGTCTGCTCCTAAAGGCAGACCGGGCACTGGCATGAAGGCCGGAAACGGCGTGAAGAGCTTATGACAAGCCTGAGCGTGATCAACACACAGATTCTCCCGGCGGATTGGCGCGATTTTCTCGCGCTGACCAAGCCACGGGTCATGTCGCTTGTGGTGTTCACAGGCCTGTGTGGGCTGATTGCAGCGCCTGTTCACATACATCCTGTCCTCGCCTTCACCGCCGTGCTGTGCATTGCGCTTGGGGCCGGTGCCGCAGGTGCCCTCAACCAATGGTATGAGTCCGATATCGATGCGCTAATGAAGCGCACGCAAAATCGTCCACTTCCCGCCGGACGCATGGATCGCCAAACCGCCCTTCATTTTGGCGTTGGTCTCTCCTTCTTTTCGGTGCTGACGCTGGGCGTCGCGACCAACTGGTTTGCTGCAGCCATCCTTGCCGCATCCATTCTCTTTTACGTGCTCGTCTATACGGTCTGGCTTAAGCGCCGGACGCCGCAGAACATCGTCATCGGTGGCGCGGCAGGTGCCTTCCCGCCGATGATTGGTTGGGCCGCGGCGACGGGTGATATGAGCCTGCTTCCGATCCTGCTGTTCGGCATCGTCTTCCTTTGGACGCCCCCGCATTTTTGGGCCCTGGCGCTGTTTGTGAAGACCGATTACGCCAATGCAGGCGTTCCGATGCTCCCGGTCGTCGCCGGAGAGCGGACAACCCGCACACAGGTTCTGCTCTACACATTGCCTATGGTTGCTTGCGCCATCGCCCCCTTTGCCCTGGGTATGCTCGGGCTGATCTATGGCATTTCGGCCATCCTGCTCTCCATTGTGTTTCTGCTATTGTCCGCGCGTGTCGCCTTCCGCACCACGCGGGAAAGCGATTCGATGGCGCCGGAAAAGGCCCTGTTTGCCTTTTCCATCGTCTATCTCTTTGTCCTCTTTGGGGCGGTCGCGGTGGACCGTATGGTATTGGCATGAGCGACCAAGACGAATTCAACCGGCGCCGGCAACAGCGCTCGATTGTGACAGCAGTGCTGCTGGTTGGCATGTGCCTGTTGTTCTATTTTATCACTCTGGCGAGGATTGGCTGATGAACGCAACACTCCGCACCGGAATGCTGGCGACCACGCTCGCCGTTGCCATGGCAGGCCTCGGCTATGCGAGCGTCCCGCTCTATCGCATGTTCTGTCAGGTCACGGGCTTCGGCGGGACGACTCAGAAGGCGATTGGCGGCTCCGCCCCCGGCGCCGTTGGCGGCCAAACCATGTCGGTTCGCTTCGATGCCAATCATAGCCCCAGCCTGCCATGGAAATTCCATCAGGAAGTGAACCGTGAGGTTGTGAAGGTCGGGGAACAGGAAATCGCGTTTTTCATCGCGAAGAACCTGTCTGACAAGCCCGTCTCCGGCACGGCGAGTTTCAACGTGACGCCCAATCAGGCCGGTAAATATTTCACCAAAATCCAGTGTTTCTGCTTCACCAAGCAGACGCTGCAGCCAGGTCAGCAGGTTCGTATGCCGGTCGTCTTTTACGTCGATCCGGCCATCCTGAAGGACCCGGCGGCAAACGATGTTGAAGAAATCACGCTCAGTTACACCTTCTATCCGGTGGACGAGGCGAAAAACCAAAGCTAAGCGATTTTCGAATTCACAGGGAAAGCATTGACGATGGCAGGCGCAAAGAACCACGACTACCATATTCTTCCACCCAGCATTCACCCGCTTGTCGGGTCAATGTCGGCGCTGCTCGCCTTTGGCGGGTTGGTCATGTGGATGCACCAGGTGCCTTATGGCGGCATCGTGTCCAGCCTTGGCTGGCTTGGCATCCTTTATACCTTTTACGCGTGGTGGTCGGATGTTGTGAAGGAAGCTCAGGGGGGCGATCACACGCCCGTCGTGCAGCTGCATCTGCGCTATGGCATGATCCTGTTCATCGCTTCTGAAGTTATGTTCTTTGTTGGCTGGTTTTGGGCGTTTTTCGACTTCTCACTGTTCCCCGTGCCACTTCAGGTTGTGGACGGCGCTGTTGAGATCATTGCCGGTCCGAACTCAGTGACCCACGCGGCTGGCCAGTTCCCAGCCAAGGGGCTTGAAGTCATTGACGCCTTCGGTTTCCCGCTGCTCAACACACTCATCCTGCTCTGCTCGGGCACGACCGTTTCTTGGGCGCACCACGCGCTCATCAACAATGAACGCGGCGGCGAAAAGACGGGCCTCTGGGGCGCACTTGGCGTTGGCAATAAAGACAATTTGAAGAAGGGCCTGTGGATCACAATCGTGCTCGGCCTGCTCTTCTCGTCGATCCAGATCTATGAGTATGCTGAAGCCCCATTCGCATTTAAGGGCCTGAACTACAGCTCGGCCTTCTACATGGCGACCGGCTTCCACGGCTTCCACGTGTTTGTCGGTACGATCTTCCTGATCGTCTGCCTTGTGCGGTCGTATAAGGGCCACTTCACCCCGCGCCAGCACTTCGGCTTCGAAGCTGCCGCTTGGTATTGGCACTTCGTTGACGTTG
>JBBATT010000054.1:0-11053 GCA_040398605.1 Chakrabartia sp. | reverse complement strand
GGCCCGATGGCGGAGTGGTGACGCAGAGGACTGCAAATCCTTGCACGCCGGTTCGATTCCGGCTCGGGCCTCCACTTTTTTCAGCGACCCACCCAAAACACGCAACAGCGCCCTATGGAAGACGGGGCGCGGGTGGCCCAATTATTGGCGACTCGCTGCACAATTTTAGGAAGTAGCCCAGCACAGATGATCGTTCCGTCCGCCTTTTCCGCGACCCGTCGAGACGGCCTGACCCGCCTTGCGCAGTTTTTGCCGCATGCCGGAAGCCCTTATGCCTCCGGTCGGAACATGGACCACGGCCCGGACCATCCGGGTGCTATTTCCCGCTTGTCGCCCTACGTCCGGCACCGGTTGGTGACGGAGCGGGACATTGTCGCAGGCGTTCTGGCGCGACATCACAGCGATGCGGCAGAGAAGTTTCTGCAGGAGGTGTTCTGGCGCACCTATTGGAAAGGCTGGCTAGAAATGCGGCCTGCCGTCTGGTCGCGCTTCATTGAAGAACGCGACCGGCAGCGCGAGACCTTTGTAGACGCCGCCGCCCTTGCGGCTGCCGAAAGCGGGACGACCGGGATCGACGGATTTGATGATTGGGCCCGCGAACTGGTGGAGACAGGCTATCTGCACAACCACGCCCGGATGTGGTTTGCCTCGATCTGGATTTTCACACTCCGCCTGCCTTGGGCGCTCGGCGCAGACTTCTTCCTGCGGCATCTCGTCGACGCCGATGCGGCCAGCAACACCTTGTCCTGGCGTTGGGTGGCCGGATTGCAGACGGTCGGCAAAACCTATCTTGCGACCGCAGAGAACATCACCAAGTTCACCAATGGCCGGTTTAAGCCCAAGGGGTTGGCGCAAGAGGCCATCGCGCTGACCGAACCGGCGATTGAGGCCGCAGCGCCACTGAAAGACCTGCTGCCCTATGACGCAGAGACGCCAGCGCTTCTGCTCGTCACCCATGAAGATCTGAACCCGGAAACAGTTTTCCCGACAAATAGCACCCTCAAGGCGGCCACCGTTTTGGCGGACCCAGATCTCTTATGGGGGGAAGCCGCGCGGCATTTTGCCAAAGCCGCCGCTACCGACACCGCAACGCGCGTGGCGTCGCAATACAAATGCAAGGCCGACATTTTGGACCGGCTGGATGTCGACGCATTGGCATCCGCCGCCCGTGCCGCCCGGGTGAAGACAATCGTGACGCCCTTTGCCCCCGTCGGGCCTGTCGCAGATGCTTTGGCCGGCCTAGCACCCGTGCTCGCCGAACAGGGCCTTCATCTGCGGCAGGTGCGGCGCGCATGGGACAGCCAGTTCTGGCCCTTTGCCAATAAGGGCTATTTCGCGTTCAAGGAACGTCTGCCCGCCCTATTGGCCCAAGGCCGCCTGCCCTAAGCTATCTGCGGCACATGCCCCAAATGTCAGATGCCGGATATGGCCGGCTTGGCCTAAGACGGTCTCCCTAGGTGCGAAGATCTTCATTCCGGGCCATCTGAATAAGGAAAAACACACGTGTCGGACGCTCGCTACCGCAAGGTTCCTTCTGCGCGCCTTTCAAGGCTGGCCTCCTTTGGGCAGATGGCCGGGGGCATTGCCGGTGGGATGATCGCTGAAGGCGCGCGTCGGCTGTCCCAAGGGCAACGCCCGCACTTGTCGGATATGTTACTAACCCCTGCCAATGCGATGCGGGTGACAGACCAATTGTCCCGCCTGCGCGGCGCGGCGATGAAATTGGGGCAGATGATCTCGCTGGATGCAGGCGACGTCCTGCCGGCTGAATTGACGGCGATCTTGTCAAAGCTCCGCGATTCCGCACATTTCATGCCGCCTGCCCAATTGCAGCGCGTGCTCGATACAGAATGGGGCGCGGGCTGGCGCAGACGCTTCAAGCATTTTGAAGCGACACCGATTGCCGCCGCCTCGATTGGGCAGGTGCACAGGGCCACCTTGCCCGACGGACGCGTTCTGGCGATCAAGGTGCAATATCCGGGGATCGCAGCCAGCATTGATGCCGATGTCGACAATGTCGGCAGCCTGTTGCGCCTATCTAGCCTGTTGCCCGCCACGTTGGATATCGCCCCCTTGCTGAGCGAAGCCAAACGACAGTTGCACGAAGAGGCAGACTATCTGCGCGAAGCTGACCAGATGCGCCGCTACCAATCCTTATTGGCGGACAACCCGGCCTTCATTCTGCCCGCCCCGGTCGACGAACTCTCCGGCAGAAATGTGCTGGCGATGGACTTTATCAAAGGCCAGCCGATTGAGACGCTGGAGTCCGCCCCACAAGAAACGCGCGATGCCGTCATGTCAGCGCTCATCACGCTGACCTTGAGGGAGCTGTTTGAATTCGGGTATATGCAGACCGATCCAAACTTCGCCAATTTCCGCTGGCAGGCCGAGAGCCAGCGGATCGTACTGCTTGATTTTGGCGCCGCCCGCGCGGTTCCGCCTCATATTGTCGCGGCCTATCGCGCACTGATGGTGGCCGGTTTAACCGAAGATCGCGCCGCCCTGCGCACAGCCTTGCTCTCTATCGGCTTTGTCGCGCCTGCAACGCTCGAGCGGCATGGCCCCGCAATTGATGCAATGATCGACATCTTGATCGAACACCTTGGCAAGCCCGGCCTGTTTGATTTCGCCGACCGGTCCTTTGTCGACCGCGTCCGCCATCATGCCGAAACCATCGTGGCCGACAGGGCCGCTTGGCACATCCCGCCCGCCGACACGCTGTTCGTCCAGCGCAAGGTGAGTGGCACCGCCCTGCTGGCGGTCCGGATGCAGGCGCGGATGCCCTTACGCGATGACGTCGCCCGCTTCTTCCCCGATATCCCGCGCCTATAGGTGGCGGTAAATCGCGCGTTCGTGGCTGAACGCCTTGAAGCCGAAGTAACCGTGATAGCTGCCTGTGCCGCTCTGGTTGACGCCGCCAAAGGGCAAACGGTTTTCCAGATAGTGCGAGAAGACGCCGTTGATGGTCACCCCGCCCGATGAGGTGTGTGCGAGGACCTTGTCCACATTCGCCTCATCATTGCTGTACATGTAGAGCGCGAGCGGCTTGTCGCGCGCTTCGATATAGCCAATCACCTGATCAAGCGTGTCATACGTCATGACCGGCAGGACGGGCGCGAAGATTTCTTCCTGAAGGATCTTCATCTGCGGCGTCACATCGGTGAGCAGCGTCGGGTGGATGGTGAGGTCCGTCGCATCCATTTGTCCGCCAACCGCAACCGTAGCACCTTGCGCCACGGCATCATCGAACAGCGCTTTGACGCGATTGAAGTTCGCCTCATTCACGATCTGGGCGATGCTGTCCTTCTTGATCTGGCCATTCTCATCATAAAGGTTCTGGGCGACGGTCGCCTTGAAGCCCTCCACCAGGCGCGCCTTTTGGTCTTCCTTGATGAAGACATAGTCCGGCGAAATACAGGCTTGGCCGCCATTGAACTGCTTGGCGCCCGCAAGGTCTGCGGCGATCTTTTCAACGTCTGCGCCATTGTCCACGATGACCGGAGACTTGCCGCCCAGTTCCAGCGTGACGCTGGCCAGATGCTTGGCGGCCGCCGCCATCACGATCTTGCCGACGCGGGTGGAGCCGGTGAAGAAGATGTGGCTGAACGGCAGGTCGAGCAGCGCCGTCGCGACGCTGACATCCCCTTCAAAGACCGCCACTTCATTCTCATCAAACACCGAACGGATGAGGGTGGCCGCGATGCGCGCCGTCGCCGGGCAAAGATCGGTCAGCTTCACCATGCAGCAATTACCAGCAGCAACTGCCGCCGCGACTGGACCGAGCGTCAGGCCAAGCGGGAAGTTCCATGGTCCGAGGATCAGGCAGACGCCGCGCGCTTCATACACGATCTGCGCCGCATCCGCCGGGTTGCGCGTGGGCGTCACCTGTGTCGGCGTCATCCAGTCTTCAAGATTGTCGATGTTGAGCTGAATGTTGCCGATGATGTTGAGCACTTCAGTCACGCGGATTTCGCCTTCGGGCTTGCGCGTGTCTTCCAGAATGGCGGCCACAATGTCATCGGCATGGGCTTCGACAGCGGCCTTCAGCTTGGCGAGCTTTTCGCGACGCTGGGCGACCGTCGACGCCTTGACGGTCCACTGATGGTCTTGCTGCAAAGCAAAGACGCGGGCGATGTCAGAAGAAGTCTGCGTGGTGCTGGTCATGGGTTCCCTGCCTGATGCGAGTGGTTTGACGCGCGGACCTGCCGTCCGCCCAGAATGGCAGTCGAGTGCAACACGCAAAACGGCAGGTCAACCACGCTCCAGCGACGCACTGTGAAATCACACCAGTTTGCCACAGGCGCAGCCTTAGTCGTCAAATCCCAAGAAAGTGACGGCTTCATCCACCGACTTGCGGTTAGAGACAACGGCGTTCGCGGGGAAGCTTTCATCCGGATAACCCATGGCGACGCACTTCATGATCACCTGATCTTCCCGGATGCGCGCATGTTCGCGCACCACGGGGGACTGCATGATGCCCTGGCTGTTGATGACGCAGCCCAGCCCGCGCGACCAGGCGGCATTCACCAGCGCGGTCGTCACTGCCCCGCAATCGAACGGCGCATCATCGCTGCCGTGCAGGCTGCGGTCATAGGTGATGACGATGGAGACGGGCGCGTCAAACTGTCGGAAGCCGCGCAGGACCCAATCGGTCCGGGCCTCCTTGTCATCGCGTTCAATGCCCATCGCACCGAAGAGTTGCTTGGCAACCTCAACCTGCCGCTCCCGATGTTGACCGGCGAAGGCCTCTCCAAGGCGGAATTCGCGCGAGTGCGGCACGCCTGCCAAATTGCGTTCGGTATTGCCCTGCCGGATGCGGTCGAGCGGTTCGCCTGACAGCACCGTGAAGTTCCAAGGCTGGCAGTTCATGGACGACGGGGACCGCATCGCAATCTCGATGACTTCCCGGATCAGCGCCTTGGGCACGGGATCTTTCTTAAACCCGCGAATGCTTCGGCGGCCCAGCACCACATCATCATATTCCATGCAAATTCCCCTGCCTATCCTGTTCTCTCTTCGCAGGGTCCATCAACCGGACAGGGCCGTCAGGTCAATTGATAAAGATGCCAGTCGAATGCGGTTGCGGTCAGATACCGAGGCTGACCGACAGGTTGATGCGTGGATCCTTGGTTTCGCCGTGCGTTGGGTCTGCGTTGAGCGGATAGGCCGCCTCAATGCCAAGTTCGGCCTTGCCCTTGCCAAAGCGCAGGCCGGAGCCAACCGAATAGAGCGCGCCGCTGCCAAAGCCGCCCGCCTTGTTCGTCACATAGCCGCCATCGGCAAAGCCATAAGCCTGCACCCAATCCAGCCCGGGGATCAGATCATCATAACGGCGGCGCAGTTCGATGGACCCGAGCACGCCTTGATCCCCAAAGCGCTGGGAGAAATCATAGGCCCGTCCAAAGGCGGTGCCGCCAATGCCGATTTCCTGCGCCGCGAGAAGAGGTGCTGTGGAAAGTTGCGAGACGACCGACAGCTTGAGCGTCGTCTGCCGGTCCAGATTGGCGCGCCAGAAGGCCCAACCGCTAAACTTGGTGAAGCGCCCGCTGGCGTCGAAGCGGGAGGTTAGAAAATCGCCCGGCTTGGTCGCGCCGAAGAGATCGAGCCCCTGCGTCACAGAGCCACCTGCGGCCAATTGGCCACTGGTCAGACGCATATTGCCCCAAGCCGACACGGTGAGCGTGACAATATCGTCTCGCGTCGTCGCGATGCCCATCAGATCCTGCTCAACCGAGAGATAGGCAAGCTCTGCGGAAACGGAGACATTGGCCTTCATCGAGCGGACGACCGGGGAGCTGATCTGGCCGGCCAGATAACGGCTGTTCGCCTTGGTATCGATCGCACTCAAATCCGGGTCAGGCTGCGTGCGTCCGACAGCCGCGGAAACGGATGCGGAAAGACCGCTATCCCCGATGCGCCGGTCATATTGGACGGACACAAAGGCGAGTTCCTTTGGGTCGATTGGCGTGGACACGGTGCTGACCGTCAGATTGTCGCCCTCGCCCAACAGGTCGGACAATTCCATCGACAGCCGCGCCCGCACCCGGCCGATGCCGGTGGCGCCTGAATTGTCGGCTTCCACCGTTCCGCGCCAGGTCTTGCGGCTTACTTCCACGTGCAGGATGCCGCGCTTGCCCTCACGCGAATAGCGGGTCTGTCCCACTGATATGCCCGGCAGGTCCGCTGCGGTCAGAAGCACCCGTTCCAGCTCCTGCCGGCGCACCGCACGTCCGGCTAGTGATTGGAGCAAGCGGCCAAGCCGCGCATTGCGGGTCCCTTCAATCCGCACCTCATCCACCCGACCTTCATCAAGCTGGACGCGGACAACGCCCATCCGGATCGATTGGGGTGGCACCATTGCGCTTGCAAAGACCAAACCTTCGTTCCGTGCCCGGTCTGCAACGGCGCGTGCCAATCTCTCCAATCCGGATGTATCGAGCTCCTGCCCGACGAAGCTGTCGACGACGGACGAGAACTGCGAGGGAGACAGTATCTCTAGCCCTTCAATCTGCACCGCGCCCACCATGACAGCCCCGGTTGTAGCAAGGCCGACGGAGGCTTTGCTCTCGACAACTGTTGGTGCAACCTTGTCTTTTGCCTTTCGGACAGGCTGATCTTTCCTCAGCATTTCGCGGCCAAGGATGGTGGCGGCATCGGGCGTTTCCGCGCGCGCAGGTGCGGCGCCGAACAGAAGTCCGGCCCAACTGCTTGCAAGCAAAAGGAAAGTTGTTCGCGTCCCCCGCATAGACCGTGAGAACTAACGGAAAAGCGTAACATCCGGGTTAAGAACGGCGCCCAAAGGTTGCAGTCTCATTAGGGAATAATGTTCGATTTTTATAACCATTTCGGCGGTACCCGCAGCTCAGGGGCAGTGCGTCGCAGGGCGCATTTGCGATCAGGGGACATCTTATGTCGGTTGTGCGGAAAACATTATTGGTCGTGTCGCTGATGGCGAGTGGCGCTGCTTATGCAGGAACGCCCGGTTGGTCGGTTTCGGAAGCGAGCGGGCCTGTGTTTGTCGGAAAGCCCGGCCTATCAAAGACCAGCGCGGTCGCTCGCGGCGCAGCCTTGTCCATGGGCGATATTGTCAGCACCGGCAAAGGCGGCCGCGCTGTTATTGTGCGCGGCGGCGAGTATCTTACAGTTGCGCCGAATACGCAGCTGCAACTGACCGAGCCGAAGGCCGGGGCCTTCACGCAGATCGTCCAAGCCTTTGGCAATGTCGTCTTCAAGATCCAGAAGAAGACCACGCCGCACTTCCAAGTGAACACGCCTTATCTGGCCGCCGTTGTGAAAGGCACAACCTTCAGCGTCACCGTGACCCCGGCCGGCGCATCCGTGCAAGTCACCGAAGGGCTGGTGCAGGTTGCGTCGCTTGATGGCTTGGCATCGCGCTTTGTCTCGCCCGGTGAGATCGGCATGATCTCCGCCTCGGCACCTGGCCAGCTGTCTGTTCTGGGCACGCCCAACGCGCCTTCGGGTGGGGCCGCCGTCATCGGTGCGGCGCCAGCCGCCGATACGCCCACGGGTGAGACCCCAGCAGAACCGGCCGCTGCCCCCGCATCGGACGTGGCAGAAGTCCGCATCGCAAGCCCGATTGGCGAGGGCAGTGTGAACCTTGCTGCCCAGACCGGCGGCATTGTCAGCGGCAATTCCAGCCTTGCACAAGCCGCCATTGTAGAAGCTGTTGCGGTCCAGACCCCGGCGCAAGCCCCGGCTGAAGTGAGCGTTGCCTTGGCGGAAACGCCGCCTCCACCCGCCCCGCCTGCTCCGGAAGCGCCCGCGCCCATCCTCGAGACATCGACAAATCTTGTCGCAGAAGCACCGTTATCGTCACCGACACCACCGGCCAGTTCCGATGTTGCTGCGCAAACCCCGGTCGAGGTCGCAGTGATTATGGCACCGCCTGTTGAACCCGCAGCACCGCCAGTGGAGGTCGCTGTCGCATCCCCCGTTGCGCCTGTGGCTCCCGAGGTCGAAGCACCGGTGCTTGTGGCCGTGAACACTCCGCCGTCGCAGCCGGAAGCTCCGTCTCTTTCCGATGTCGCGGCACCGCCACCGGTCGAGGTTGCGGTTAATGTGCCACCATCGGTTGAACCCGTCGCACCGCCGGTGGAAGTCGTTGCGGCCTCCCCCATTGCGCCCGTCGCTCCGGTGGCTGAAACACCTGTACTCGTCGCCGCCAACCCTGCACCAAACCCAGCGGCTGTCGCGGTGAACAATGCGAACCCGAATTCTGTTGTCAGCAACACTTCCAATGCTGGAACGCCCAGCAGCAACAACGGAAACAGCAATAACGGCAACGGGCAAGGCAATGGCACTTCCGGAAACAGCTCCAACGGCGCCAACACTTCCAATGGCAGCAACAGCTCCAATGCAGGCGGCGCCGCTGTCGCCAACAACACGCCGGGGAGGAGCAATAATAACCCAATGACCTTGGCAGAGCTTCTCCAACGCCTGCGGGTCGCCGCCCAGCAAGTGGCAGCCAACCGCCGGGGCAACTGACCCCGGCGTTAACCGGACCTTTTCGGTTCCGCGATATGGCAGGGGCATGACCAAGTCTGCAGCCCCTGCCCAATTGCAAGACAACGTCGCCGGTCACAGCGCCATGCGACCGGCTCTGTTTCTGGCCGCGCTGGTCATCACCGCACTGCTTTCCATCGCGGGGGTGATCCGCCCGCTGGACCTCAGCTTACGCAGCCTGCAAGATCACTTCCTGTCCCGCCCGGCCTCCGGGGCGGTTCATATTGTGGAATTGGATGCCCGCAGCATTGATGTGCTGAAGAAATGGCCATGGCCGCGAAGCACCCATGCCCGCGCGGTTGATGCCCTTTCAAAGGCCGGTGCGGCCACCATCGTGTTCGATGTAGATTTTTCGGCCACAACATACCCAGCCGAAGATGCAGCCCTTGCGGCCGCGCTGAAGCGGTCCATTTCTACGGTCGTCCTCCCCACATTTCGCCAGCAAGCCGGCAACATGACGCAGGGCAATGTCGAAAGCCTGCCGGCACCGCCCTTTCGAGATCATGCGTTTCTCGCCTCGGTCAACGTGCACACCGACGCCGACGGCATCATGCGCCGCTACAGCACCGGCACGGTGACACAAGGCATTGCGCGCCCCGCGCTCGCCGCCGTCATCAGCAACTATGCGGGCAAGGTGGAACAGAGCTTTCCCATCGATACCGCGATCGACCCCGCAACCATCCCCCGCCACAGCTTCATCGATCTGATTGAAGGTCGCGTGCCGCCAGAGGTTTTGCGGGGTAAGCAGGTCCTAATCGGCGCGACGGCCATTGAAATGGGGGACCGCTATGTCCTTCCCAGACATGGGGTCCTGCCGGGCGTCGTGGCACAGGCCATGGCCGCAGAGACTTTATTGGAAGGCCCCTTGCCCTTTGAAGCCGGATGGCTGCCCGCCCTGATCGCCGTCCTTCTACCGGCCTGGCTTCTCGCCGCAGACCGCCGCCAAGTGCCGAACGGCCTCCTTCTTGCAGGAACAATTGCGTCCGTCATCGCTGCCTCCATCGCCCTTCGGGCGCTGCGGATCGCCGATCTGGACACGGCCGCCGCGCTGATCTTCCTCGCAATCCTAGCGGGCATGGTTTCGTTGCTGCGCTTCACACGGCAGTTGCATCAGGCCCGCTTTGCCGATGCAGGCTCCGGACTTCCCAATGAGCGGCAGCTGATTGTCGACATGCAGCAACAGGATGACGCTTTTGTTGTCGTTCTGCGCATTGGACAGAGCGACGGCATGCTAGCCATGCTAGATAATGACATGCGCCGTCTGCTCCTGCAAGAAGTCGTGCAGCGCATGGCGCCGGTCACCGGTGGCTCCCCGGCCTATAGCCTCGACGCGAGCCGCATCGCGTGGTTGTTTCCGCCAGACAGTGCCCGTTCGCTCCAGACCCAATTGGAAGGCGCCGTGGCGCTGTTTGTCGCGCCGCTCTTACTGGGATCGCGCCTACAGGTCGTCTCCCCCGTCTTTGGCTTTGCCGACTATAAGATTACCGGGGATTCGCCCCAGACATCATTGGCCAATGCCTCGCTTGCGGCCGCCCGTGCGACCGAAAGCGGCGTGCGCGCGCTGCGCTTCGTCGATGCGCTGCGCGAACATGCGGGCTTCGAACAGAGGATATTGGCCGACATTGGGCCTGCGCTGGCGCGCAAGGAACTCCACATGGCCTTTCAGCCCAAATGGTCCATATCGCAAGGCCGTGTCTGCGGCTTTGAGGCCCTTATCCGCTGGACGCATCGGGACCTTGGGCGGATCATGCCGGACCAATTTATTGCCGTATTGGAAAATGCGGGCCGCATCGATGAATTGACGCTGTATGCGATTGATGCCTGTGCTGCACAGCTGCGCGTCTGGCAGTCTGAAGGGCATGATCTGGGCGTTGCCGTCAACATCTCCGCCGGGTTGCTGTCCGACCCGCATTTTGCCGAAGAAAGCCTGCGCAGAGTCACAGCCCTTGGCCCGCTGGCGCCTCATCTGACCTTCGAAATCACCGAAACCGTCGCGTTTGAGGAAACAGGGGCGGCCGCAGACCTGCTGCGCAATCTTCGTGATCTTGGGCTGCGTGTTTCGGTTGACGACTATGGCACGGGCCAATCCACGCTGAGCTATCTGAAGGCGTTTCCGGCCAATGAGATCAAGATCGACAAGGGCTTTGTGCTGCGCATGGTGCAAAGCCGTAGCGACCAGATTCTCGTGCGCTCCACCATTGAGCTGGCGCATGAGTTGGGCTTCACCGTCGTCGCCGAAGGCGTGGAGGACAAAGCGACTCTGGCGCTGCTGACTCGCTATGGATGCGACGTTGCGCAAGGTTGGTGCATCGGACGCCCGGTCCCTGTGGAAGAGATTGATATCGGCGGCATCAATGAACGGATGCGCGATGAGCTCAAGATGGTGGCCTAGCCGTAGCGTCATCCCCAAAGGTCATATCGACCTGATGTAAATGCCGATTGACAGCAGGGCCGTGACCCTTTTTCACAATGGGAAACCAGATGAAGAGGATGCGGCATGAACTTCCAGTTTTCCGAAGAGGCAGAAGCC
>JBBATT010000053.1:7207-11054 GCA_040398605.1 Chakrabartia sp. | reverse complement strand
CTTTGAGCGCATCCGTTAGCTCTGTTTTGCGATCGATGGTTTGCACCTGTTCACCTGCACGGTTAGAGAAAACGGGGACGCCGCGTCTAGCGATGTAGGGCTAGGCGAATCAAGGAAGGAAATGAGTAATCTATGTCCGTGGGCAAGCCGCACATCATCGTATTCGCCAATGAAAAAGGCGGTTCTGGTAAGTCGACGACGGCTGTGCATACGGCGGTCGCGCTCGCGGTTTCCGGGCATAAGGTCGCCGCGATTGATCTCGATACGCGGCAAAAGACGCTCGCGCGTTACCTAGAGAATCGGGAAGCGACGATCCGTCGGCGCAATGTGCCCCTCGCCATGCCCAAATATTCCGTGCTCAATTTGATGACCGAAGCCGGCATTGATCAGGAAATTGCACGGATGGGTTTCGGTCAGGATTTTGTGATCATCGATACGCCGGGCCGTGACGATCCGGTGGCGCGGGCCGCCATTGCGCGCGCAGACACGATCGTCACGCCCATCAATGACAGCTTTGTCGATCTTGATCTGATCGGTCAGGTCGATGCCGAGACTTTCAAAGTGAAGAAGCCAAGCTTTTACGCCGAACTCATCTGGGATTTGCGCAAGGTGCGGGCGCAGGCCGACAACACAACGGTGGACTGGGTCCTGCTGCGCAACCGGTTGCAGCATCTGGACGCGCACAATATGCGCCGCGTGGGCGCGGCTTTGGGCGAGCTTTCCAAGCGGGTCGGCTTCCGCACAGTGCCGGGTCTTTCCGAACGCGTCATCTATCGCGAGCTCTTCCCCAAGGGGCTGACCTTGCTCGATAAGGGCGATCTGGGCGGCTTTTCGGTCAGCCATGTGGCGGCGCGGCAGGAACTGCGGGAGATGGTCTCCGCCTTTGCCCTGCCTACGCACGATGCGGCCCAGCGTGAACTGGCGCTGGCATGATCAAGTTTCTGCTCTTTGTTGCCATCATCGGCATCATCATCTGGATCGCCAAAGGTGCGCTCCAGCCCAGCGGCAGTCTTTCCACCGATGAAGCGGCCAAGCTGCTCGGCATCGCGACAGATGCCGATGCGGAAACCGTGCTGGAAGCGCATAAGCGTTTGATTGCAAAGGTGCATCCCGACGCGGGCGGCAGCGCAGACCTCGCCGCGCGCGTCAATCAGGCGCGTGATGTCCTTTTGAAGCGTTTGGCCCGCTGATCGCTGCGCACTGGCATCGTTGATGTCGCACCAGTTCAACGCCACGGCCCTGCGCGACTATGATATTCGCGGCGTCGTCGGCACGACGCTGAACGAAGACGACGCTTGGGCCATTGGCCGCAGCTTTGCGACACAGCTTAGGCGGACGGGCGGTAAGACCGTCGCGGTCGGCTATGACGGGCGGCTTTCGTCTCCCATGCTTGAGGCCGCGCTGGTCCGGGGATTGACCGAGAGTGGCGCCGATGTCGTGCGCATCGGCCTAGGGCCAACGCCCATGCTCTATTATGCCGAGGCCATATTGCAGGGTGTTGATGGTGGCATCCAGATAACCGGCAGCCACAACCCCGCCAATCACAACGGCTTCAAGATGGTGCAGGCCCATGCGCCATTTTACGGGGCGGACATAAAGCGGCTCGCAGCCCTTGCGGCGGTTGGCGACTGGGAGAGTGGCGCAGGGTCGGTCCGCGATCATGACATTCTGGGCCAATATGTGGACCGGCTGATCGCGGATTTCCGCGGCGGCGCGTTCCGCATTGCATGGGACGTCGGGAATGGCGCGGGCGGCGACGTGATCTCCGCGCTCGTCAAGCGCCTGCCGGGCGAACATCACCTGCTCTTTGCGGACATTGACGGCACTTTCCCCAATCATCACCCGGACCCCACGATTGCGGAAAACCTCGCCGATCTGCGGGCACTTGTCGCGGAGAAGAAGCTCGATTTCGGACTGGCTTTTGATGGCGACGCAGACCGGATCGGCGCGATTGACGGCGAAGGCCGCATTGTCTGGGGCGATCAGCTTTTGTCCATTTTGGTCGAGCCTGTGCTGAAGGACCTCCCCGGCAGCATCGTCATCGCCGATGTGAAGGCCAGTCAGGCGCTGTTTGACCGTGTGGCCGCGCTGGGCGGCACGCCCTTCATGTGGAAGACCGGCCACAGCCATATGAAGGCCAAGATGGCCGCTATGGGCGCGCCCATTGGCGGGGAAATGACCGGCCACATCTTCTTCAAGCACCGCTGGTACGGCTTTGACGATGGCATCTACGCGGCGGTCCGGCTGATCGAGGCCATCCATGCGCTGGGCGGATCACTGACGGCGCTTAAATCGGCCATGCCCGTCCTTGTCACCACGCCGGAGCTGCGCTTTTCGGTCGAGGAAAGCCGCAAGTTTGCCATGATTGAGGAAGTGCTCGCCCGGCTGGAAGCGCAGGGCGCGGACGTCAACCGCACCGACGGCGCGCGGGTGAACACGCCCGACGGTTGGTGGCTGCTCCGCTCGTCTAACACCGGGCCGGAACTCGTCGCGCGCGCTGAGGCGAAAGATCAGGCGGGGTTGGATCGGCTGCTGGCGGAGATCGACGCGCAGCTGCGAGCGTCAGGGGTGGGGAGTGGGGTGAACATACACTAAGGAATTTCCACGTTCTGCTCGGCACCCGGGAGTTGCTCCGTTAGTTGAAGCGCCCATTCGTTGCCTTCGACCGTCAACGCGATTGCGAACGTCGGCCCATCGTTTGCGGGATGTTGATACCAGCAGTGAATACGGTCACCATCTACAGCTAGAAATTCGATAGAATACATGTCGACATAAGAGCCGATGCGCTCTGAAATGGCACCAGCGATGTCGAGCGCGCCGATCCGGTGGGACTTAAGCATCCAGAAGCGTCCCACACCAAATCAATCAGCGCAATGTCATCTAGTCGCGACGGCCTCCTTCTGAAGGGCATAGATTCGTGGTCTGAAGAAAGCCTACACCTCACCGCCGTACAATCCCGATCCCCAAATTCCCCTGCCCATAATCATGGACCAGTTCTTCGGTCTTCTCGGTCGCCTTCAGCTCATCCCAGAACTTGTGCACTTCGATCTCCGGGTCGAAGCGGTTCAGGATCACGTCGTGCATCGCGATGAAGCCGTCGTCCGAGAGCAACGGTGAATAGAGGTCGTAATCGCGCTTCACGCCTTCGTATGAGTGGTCGGCGTCGATCATCAGGACGTCGATCTTGCGGCCTTTCAGCAGCGCTTCAATGCGGGCGCGGGTTTCGTCCAGATGCGAGTTGGCGCGCATCAGGTGGAGCGTCTGGCCGGGCTTGGCGAATTTGGCATAGAGCTTTTCTTTCCACTTGGGGTAGCCGCCGCCGTTGCGGCCAAAGGGCAGGTCGAGGCTGATGATCGTCGCGTCGTCCGCCGCGTGCTGGCAGAAGAGGAAGAGCGTGCCGCCCTTGGCCGTGCCGATTTCCACGATGACACGCGGCTGCTTTTCGCGGACGCGCTTCATCAGTTCGCTGATTTCCCAGGGGTTCTGCAAAGGGCGGATCGCGCCGCCGCTTTCGGTCATGGTGAATTGGACGAGCTTGTCCGTCTCGGTTGAAAAAGCGCGCTGGTCCAAAAGCTTCTTCATGGTCCCGGCGTTCATCCAGTCCTTGAAGTTTTTCATCTGGTAGTTGCCATAGGCAATCGCATTGATGAGGCCGACCGCTTTGCCTTCGCGCCGCATCTGGCGAAGTTGGGTCTTGAGGGTGGCGATCATGTGCAGCTCCGGATTTGCGACGGTTTCGCGCCGATTATCATAGTCGTGGGCGGCATCCTCATGAAACATTGGTAAAGTTTGGGACTGTCCCGTTTCAAATCAAGCTGGAGCAAAAGCGTGAACGCGGTGCATAGGG
>JBBATT010000053.1:0-7107 GCA_040398605.1 Chakrabartia sp. | reverse complement strand
TGCTGACGACGCCGGAAAGCCTGAGCCTGCTGCTGTCTTACCCCGACAGCTTCCAGATGTTCGCCGGATTGAAGCGCATCGTGATTGATGAGGTCCATGCCTTTGCGACGACGAAGCGCGGGGATTTGCTCAATCTCTCGCTCTCAAGGCTTCAGGCCATTGCCCCGCAAATGCGGCGGGCCGCCCTCTCCGCAACCGTTGCAGACCCGGACGAGTATCGCGCTTGGCTGGCCCCCTCGGGCGGCGATGTGCGGCTTGTGCAGGGCGATCCGGGTGCCCCGCCACAGCTCGACATTCTGCTGCCGGAAGGCCGCGTGCCATGGGCGGGCCATTCGGGGGCTTATGCTGTCGACCAGGTGATGGCGGAAATTGAAACGCACCAGACAACCATCGTCTTCTGCAACACGCGCGGCCTATGCGAGCTGATCTTCCAAGAGCTTTGGAACGCCAATGAACTGAAGCTCCCCATCGGCATCCACCATGGCAGCCTTGATATCGAGGCCCGCCGCAAGGTGGAGAATGCGATGGCGGACGGCCGCATCCGCGCTCTGGTGGCGACGGCCAGCCTCGATCTGGGGGTGGACTGGGGCAATGTCGATTGCGTTATCCAGATGGGGGCGCCCAAGGGCTCCTCCCGCCTCCTCCAACGCATTGGCCGGGCCAACCATCGGCTGGATGAACCGTCCGAGGCGATCCTCGTGCCGGGCAACCGCTTTGAATATCTGGAGGCGCTGGCGGCTTATGATGCCATCCAAGAAGGCGTTCTCGATGGCGAGCCGTTCCGTGCAGGTGGCCTTGATGTCCTCGCCCAACACATCATGGCCTGCGCCTGTGCCGATGCGTTTGATGAGGCGCATCTGCTCGCCGAAGTCCGCAGCACGCATCAATATGCGGACCTGTCGCCTGAGATGTTCGCCCGCCTGCTCGATTTCATCGCAACGGGCGGATATGCGCTGCGGGCCTATGACCGGTTCCGTCGCCTGACCAAAGGCAAGGATGGCCTGTGGCGCGTGACGCATCCGCAGTTCATTGCGCAGCATCGGCTTAATGCCGGGATCATCGTGGACACGCCCATGCTGGATGTGCGCTTCAAAAATGGCCGCCGCCTGGGCCAGTTGGATGAGTATTTTGCAGCGAGCCTGATGCCGGGGGACACCTTTGCCTTTTCGGGCATGAGCCTTGAGGTGGAGCGCACCGACGGCACCGATCTGATCGTGCGGGCCACGACAAAGAAGGCGCGCATCCCCAGCTATATGGGCGCGCGGATGCCGCTGACGACGCATCTGGCGTCGCGCGTGCGGCAGTTCCTCTATGACCGCCCAAGCTGGGCACGCTTCCCGGCGGACGTGCGCGAATGGCTGGAGATGCAGGCGCGTGTTTCGACGGTTCCATCGCCGGATGAGCTGCTGGTCGAAACCTTCCCGCATGAAGAGATGCACTATCTGGTCATCTACAGCTTTGAAGGGTGGAACGCGCACCAGTCGCTCGCGATGCTCATCACGCGGCGGATGGAGGCACGTGGGCTGCATCCCATCGGTTTTGTCGCCAACGATTACAGCTTTGCGATCTGGAGCCTTGAGCCGGTTGAACACCCACAAGACTTCCTGTCGCGCGACATCATGACGGACGAGTTTATTGACTGGGTGGAGAATTCCGCGCTGCTGAAACGCGCCTTCCGCGAAGTGGCTGTCATCGGGGGGCTGGTGGTACGGCAGATCCCCGGCAAGCGCAAGACAGGGCGTCAGGTGACGTTCTCGACCGATCTCATCTACGATGTGCTGCGCAAGTATCAGCCGGATCATCTGCTCATCGAAGCCGCCTGGGCCGACGCGCGGACGCGGATGACTGATGTCGGGCGCTTGGGCGCGCTACTTGATCGCGCCACGCAAACCATGGTCCATCGAAAGCTCACGCGCATCAGCCCGCTGGCGGTGCCTGTCATGGCGATCATCGGGCGGGAAAGCGTGGCGCAGGGGGCAGCCGACGACCAAATCCTATTTGAGGCGGAGACGCTGGCGCGCGCCGCGATGCAGGCGGATTGAGGCCAGTGATCTCTTTGCATCGCCAGTCCGGCAATGCTATCCTGCCATTCCGGCAACGATGAAAAAGGCCGGGGCTCTGAGGAGAGGACCATGCGCATTCAAGGCCTAGCTGCCGCGCTGTTTGTCGCTGCACCCGCATTCGCCGCCACGCCCGGACAAGTCGTGGGCGATGCGCCTGCGACCACGGTTGCGGCTGGGGAAGACCAATCCAGACGGATGACAGTGCCAGTCACGGTCAACGGGCAGGGCCCCTTCCAATTCGTCATTGATACGGGCGCGGACCGCACCGTCATTTCCAAGGAACTGGCCGAACAACTGGCGCTGCCCAAATCCGGCACGGCCAAGCTGCACGCCATGGGTGGCTCGGCGCAAGTGAACATGGTCAGAATCGACCGAATTCAGGTGTCTGACAAAATCAGCCGGAAAGTGAGGGCTGCGGCACTGCCGCGCAAATATGTCGGGGCCGATGGCCTGATCGGGATCGATAGCCTGAAGGGGCAGCGGATCGTGATGGATTTTCAGGCGGGCACGATGACGTTGCAGGCCTCTGACACGCCGGAAGACAATGTGCCCGAGGGCGTGGACGTGATTGTCGTGACCGCGCGGACGCGGTTGGGCCAGCTTGTCCTCGCCGATGCGGATGCCAATGGTCAGAAGGTCTGGGTTATTGTTGATACCGGCGCGCAGAACAGCGTGGGCAACAACCGGCTGCGCCGCCTGATGGTGGAACGCAATCCCGCAACCCAAGTCAAACCCATCCAGATGATTGACGTGCTCGGTAAGTCGACGCCGGCCGACTATACGGTCGTCAGCCGGCTGCGGATTGGCGGCGTGATGCTGGGCAATGCGGCGCTGGCCTTTGCCGATGCGCATCCCTTCAAACTGTTTGAGCTGGAAAAGAAGCCGTCGATGCTGCTGGGTATGGAAAGTCTGCGGGCCTTTCAGCGCGTCTCGGTCGATTTTGCGTCGCGCAAGATCAAGTTCCTCATGCCCTCCGGCATGGCGCCGCCCAGTGACCGTCTCGCGCAGGACGCGGCTAAGACGATGGTCGGTGCGCCCTAACGGTTGACGCAGCCAAGCGCGGCCGCATCGATCGCGGTGGCCGCACCCTTAAGTCGGTAGGTGTCGGCAAAAGCACCACCATCCTTGGCGACAGAGGACACGCTCATGCTGCGGGCGGCGCGGATTTTGGCGATGATGAAGGCATCATGGCGCGGGGAGGGGGCCCAGGCATCATATGGACCCGCGACGAGCCGCCAGCGGCGTTCCCCCACCGTTAGGATAACGTCTGCTGAGGGGCGTCGTTCTCGGCTCAGGCGGATGTGCAACTGGCTGCGGACGTTGCGGTCTGGCCAATGGCCGACGCTGGCAAAGGGCCGCCATGTGCCTTTGTTCTCAGCCACAGGCTCCGCAATTGCAAAGCAGCGATAGGGGTTGTCGTCCTTGAAAGCACCCCAGCCATCAAAAATGCCCAAAGCGTCCCGTGCGTGCGCAGCACCCCCGAGGAGGAGGATCGCAAGGGCGAGCGCCCGCTTCATGCGTGGTGCGTTCCGCCACCTTGTCGCACGATCTGCTCCACACCGTTTTCGATCACGACCATCGTGCCTTGCGGCAGGCTGGGCGCAATCGGCGCTTTCCAGGGCTCTTTGGCCTCCAGCCCCAATAGAAGGCCGCGCAGCACGCGGCTCGACATGCCATGCATCAGGACCAGCCGGTCGCCTTCGATATGGGCGGTGTCGTTAATCCAGCTCGTGAGGCGCGCGGCAATCTCATCATACCATTCCCCGCCCGGCGCGCGGACGCTGAACAGACTCGTCTCTGGGTCCACAATCGGCCCGCTCTCATCCATGATTTCCGCATAAGTGCGCCCGGCCCAATCGCCGACATTGATTTCAAAGAGGCGCGGGTCGTGTGTGGCCAGATGCCAGTCCTGTTCAATATGTTCACAAATCACAGCCAGCGTCTGCAGCGCGCGGCCGGAGGGGGAGGACCAGAGATGGAGCGGTTTGCCGGTCCCGATATAAGCCGCAAGCTCTGCCCCCATGGCGTCTGCCTGTGCGAATCCAGTGCGGGTCAGCGGTGTATCACGCTTGTCGCCCTGCATCCTTTTTGCGAAGTTGAACACGGTCTCGCCATGGCGAGCGATGAATATGCGGCCTTTGAGTGTCATGGGCAGCGCTTTTCCCACAATTTTCTCCAATGGCAAGCGGCGCGCGGACTTGCCCGCAGCCGCATTCTTGTTCATGACCGTGCGAGGAACCATAAGTCCCTGTCCATCAGGGGTATCAGACCATCTTTCGGGGGTTTTGAATGAAGGCGACGATCGAACGTGCAAACCTGCTCAGGAGCCTCGGACACGTGCAGTCCGTGGTGGAGCGTCGCAACACGATCCCGATTCTCTCGAACGTGCTGATTGAAGCACTGTCGGATGGATCAATGCGGCTGATGGCAACCGATCTTGATCTCCAGATCAATGAGACGATGGAAGCGGCCAGTGTTGAAGTGGCGGGGTCGACCACCGTTTCCGCCCACACGCTGTTCGACATTGTGCGCAAGCTGCCGGAAGGCACGCAGGTCTCATTGACCGCGTCCGACGGCAAGATGCAGGTTGTGGCCGCCCGCTCGCGTTACAGCCTCAACACTTTGCCGCGCGACGATTTCCCGATCATCGCCGAAGGCGAACTGCCGACCAAGTTTGAACTTCCGGCGGTCACGCTGCGCCAGATGATCGATAAGACGCGCTTTGCGATCTCAACCGAAGAAACGCGTTATTATCTCAACGGCATCTTCCTGCATGTCGGCGATGATGGCCAGCCTGTGCTGAAAGCCGCCGCGACCGATGGTCATCGCCTTGCCCGCGTGACGGTGCCCCGCCCCGAAGGCGCAGAAGGCATGCCCGACATCATCATCCCGCGCAAATGCGTGGCAGAGCTGCGCAAGCTGCTCGATGAAGTGGAAGGCACGGTCGAAGTCACCCTGTCCGCGACCAAGATCCGTTTCGGCCTTGGCACAGCGGTACTGACCTCCAAGCTGATCGACGGCACCTTCCCGGATTATAGCCGCGTCATCCCGACGGGGAATGACAAGATCCTGAAGATTGATCCGAAGGCGTTCATGTCCGGCGTCGACCGCGTGTCGACAATTGCGCTGGAAAAGACCCGTGCTGTGAAAATGGCACTGGAGCCGGACCGGATCACGCTTTCTGTGACGTCGCCGGAAAACGGCACGGCAGCGGAAGAAGTGTCCGGCGAATATGGCTCGGAAGGGTTCGAAATCGGCTTCAACGCGCGCTATCTGATGGACATATTGGGCCAGATCGAAAGCGAAACAGTGGAAGTGCATCTGGCCGATGCGGCCGCGCCCACGCTGATCCGCGAAAACGATAAGTCGCCTGCGCTCTACGTTTTGATGCCGATGCGCGTTTAACGCGTGTCGGTTTTCACCTTCGGCACCGCGAACAGGGTCTGAAGCATCCGTCGCACGGCGATGAGCAGCGCGATGGCGCCCAGCAATAAGGCGACTGCGACAAGCCCGGCGGCCATCGGCTGTTGCAGGACGAGATAGAGCAGCCCGCCCGTCACAATGTCCTCGCCGGTGGACACAGCCACATTGCTAAAGGGTTCCGGGCTCGCATTGACGATAGCGCGCGTACCCGCTTTTGCGCCATGGCTGACCAGCGCCGCGCTGCCGCCCAGCAACAGGGCAACGACCTGCCAGGTCGTGTTCGACGGATCGACAATCGCCATCGCTAACAGCGCGCCGCCAATCGGGCGGATCGCGGTGTGGACAGAGTCCCATAGCGAATCGAGCCACGCGATTTTGTCAGCAAAAAACTCAGCGACGAGGCCTAAGCCTGACGCCCCAATGACCCATGGGTTGGCGAGCACCTGGAGCCCGGCAACATGTTCAGGGGCTTGAATCAGGCCGAAATACATGGCGAGCCCGGTGCCAAAAACGCACAGATATAGCCGCCAACCGGCGAGGAGGCTGACGCTGGCAGCGACCCCGAGAAGTTCGACAATACCCATCAGCTTCTCCCACCGACCAGACTGGTCGAGTTAGCAGCTTGTCCCTTCGCGCGCTGTGGTTCAAGACGAGAGTGACGGCACCACAGCCGCAGGAGAGAGACGCGCGTGAATATCGAAACCGGTGATCCCGAATTCTTGGTCCCCGCCATCCCGGCCGCGACGTTGATTCTCTTTCGTGAACGTGCCGATGGGGCGCCTGAATTGCTGCTGGTGGAACGCTCCAAGGGCATGGCCTTTGCAGGCGGCGCCATCGTGTTTCCCGGCGGGCGCATTGATGCCGATGACCATCTTCTGGCGGACCGCCATCCGCATATTGAGCGGGAATGCGCCGCCGCGCGCATCGGCGCCATCCGTGAAACCATTGAGGAATCGGGTGTCCCCATCGGCCTGACAACCACGCCGCCTTCGGGCTGGTTGGAGGAGGCGCGCAAAGCGCTCCACAACCGGCAAATGTTCAGCGAGCTGCTGGATGCCGCCCAGCTTGAGTTGGATCTGGAGCAGCTCGTGCCCTTTGCCCGCTGGCGGCCGAATTTTAAGGAAGCGCGAGTGTTCGACACGCGCTTTTATATCGCCCGAGCGCCTGACGATCTCCCCGAAGCGATTGTCGATGCCACCGAAAATGTCCGCACCTTCTGGGACAGCGCCCAGGCGACCATCGATTCCGCCTTGCGTGGCGACGTTCATGTGATCTTCCCGACGCACCGCAATTTGGAACGGTTGGCGTTGTTCGACTCTTTTGATGCAGCGGCAGAGCATGCCCGCTCCATCCCGGTGCGGATGTGCACGCCATGGGTTGAAAAGAATGGCGAGGAAACCTGGCTCTGCATCCCGGATGATCTGGGCTATCCGGTGACGCGCGAAAGCTTCCGCACCGCCAAACGCGCGGGGGATTAGTCTCTCCTTTGTCATTCCCGCGAAAGCGGGACTCCATGGGGTACGGGTCTGGATCCCCGCTTTCGCGGGGATGACACTAAGGGTTAGCGATCCCGCAACGCCGAAATCGTAGTGCCCGCACTGATGCGGTCAGGATCGGTCTT
>JBBATT010000052.1:0-11080 GCA_040398605.1 Chakrabartia sp. | reverse complement strand
CCATGGAGGAGCCGCTGTCGAACAGGTTGGAGAGGCCAAGCGATTGCAATCCGGCAACCGCCGACAGATTGATATTGGGATAAAAGTCGAGCTTGGCGACCTTGACGCGCTTGGCGGCGGCTTCGGTGCGCAGGCGGGCTGCGACAATGTCAGGCCGACGGCCCAGCAGATCGAGGGCTAGGTTTGCAGGCGCACCAGTGGCCAGCCCGCTCTGGAGCATGGGACGCGGGAGACGATCTCCCCGGTCCGGTCCGGCGCCGACCAAAGCGGCGATGCGGTTGCGGCTCAAATCCAAAGCTTCGTCCAGAGCCGCCAGTTCTGCGCGCGCGGCGGCGTGGCGGGACCGGGCGAGGTCTAGGTCCGATTGATTGTCGATCCCAGCGCTGGCGCGCGCCGCCGTCAGCTGCTCGGTTTCCCCTCGGACCTGGACTGCTGTATCCGCAATGTCCCGATTGGCCCAAAGCTGGCCGAACTCGACCCATGCTGTTGCGATGCTTGTGCTCAGGAGCAGGCGGGCCTGCTGGGCATCGACCCGGGCGGCCTCTGCATCACTCCGCGCAGCGGCGAGAGCCGCACGGTTGCGGCCCCATAGATCAAGGTTGAAGTTCAACGCAGCACTCAGCTTGCCGGTGCTGACGATGCCTTTGGGAACGAATTGGGCAGGGATGCCCATATTGTAGCTTTGCTTTGCGCCGCCTGCTGCTCCTTCGATGGAAAGCGAAGGCGCCAGCGCACCGCCGGCTTGCTCGGCATAGGCGTCTGCCGCACGGATGCGGGCGGCGGCAAGAGCGGTGTCGGGGGAGGCGCGCAGGCCTTCTTCAATTAGCGTGTTGAGCGTATCGTCCCCAAAGCTCGTCCACCAAGCATCTTCCGGGAAGGCAGCGGGGGATGGGTTGAACGCTTGGCTTGTCTCAAGCGCCGCCGTCGGACGGGGTGCAATTGGCCCGTCGACATGCGGCAGCGTGGCACAGGCGGAAAGCGCCGATGCGAGTGAAATGGCGAGGCCAGAACGAAGGGTGCGACTGTACTGCATGGTACGGTGCGCCCCTGCGTTCTCCGGGGCGGCTTGTCAAGGGCAATGATACTGAATAGTACAGTTTCATGACAATCGTCGCTCCCAGCCGGAAAGACCTCAAACGACAGGCCATCGTGTCAGTGGCGCGCGATGCGTTCTTGCGTGATGGCTATGGGGGCACAGCGATGTCCTCTATCGCGGCAGCGGTCGGCGGCTCGAAGACGACATTATGGTCTTACTTCCCTAGCAAGCAGGATCTTTTTGCCGCTGTCGTCGATGATATGGTGGAGCGATATGGGGAGGCATTGCGCGTTCCCCTTCCTCCAGACGGAGACCCCCGAGAGACGATGCGGGCACTTGGCCGGTCGATGATGACGACATTGACGCGCCCGCAGATTATCGCCCTCCACCGAATGATCACAGGGGAGGCAGGTCGTTTTCCAGAACTGGGTGGTGTTTTGTTTGAGCGTGGCCCTGCGCGCGGCCATGCGCGGGTATCGACCTGGCTCGCTCACCTCATGGAACGCGGCGTTTTGCGCCCTGCGGACCCATTGATGGCTGCCAAGCAGTTTGTGGCGCTGTGTCAGGCAGGCCAATTTCAGAAATATCTGATCGGCGCGCTCAAACGGTTGGACAAGGCTGAACTGGACGCAGAGATTGAACAGGCCGTCGAAACATTTCTCCGAGCCTATGCGCCGGGGTCAGCCGTCTAGGGGGTCGGCCAGAATGCGGCGGGCCTCTTCCACCACGACGTCGGCGATAAGCCGATAATTGTCCGCAAAGGCGGCGCCTTCGCGCCAGACGGCCGCGATAGACCGGGCCGCGGCCCAGCCTTCGGGCCTCAGCCGCGTCACCATGTTTTCCCCGCCGACTTCCGACCTTAGATAAAGCTCAGGCAGGATCGCAAATCCAAGCCCCGATCCGCACATTTGGCGCAGGCTATCAAGGCTGGTTCCTTCATAATCCTCGAGCAGCTCGGCCCCCAGATCGGTGCAGATATCGCGGAACTGGCGGTGGGTGTGGTGGCGCCTGTCCATGCTCAGAATGCCAACGCCCCGCAAATCTTCTTTCTCCACCCGTTTGGCTTGGGCGAGGGGATGATCTGGCGGCGCGACAATGTGCAGCGGCTCTCGGAAGAGTGGTTCAATGTGCAAGCCACTTCCCGTAACGGGAAGTGGAGAAAGCAGCATGTCGAGATCACCGTTCGCCAGATCGCGTGCCTGTTCAATCGGAATGCCTTCGCGAATATAGAGCCGCAAGTCGGGAAAGCGCCGATGCAACTGCGCGATGATCTCCGGCATTAGATAGGGCCCAAGGGTTGGGGTGATGCCGAAGCGGATCGTGCCGGCAATGGCCTGACGCGCGCGACGGGCAAGGTCTTCTATGTCCTTGACACCAATGAGTAAGTTTCGTGCGCGGGCCACCACTTCACGTCCGATTGGTGTGAGTTGCACAGGCGTTTCATTGCGTTCGACAAGTTGGGCGCCGAGCTTTGTTTCGAGGGTGCGAAGCTGCTGGCTGAGCGTGGGTTGGGAGATGTGAACGGCGTCTGCGGCCCTCCGGAAGTTTCCGTGTTCCGAAATGGCGACCAGATATTCGAATTGGCGAAGCGTCGGCATGATAGAAACTATCTATTAAAAATTGGGGCGAATTGCAATTTGATCAATCGGTCGATGATACCGATATGCAACTTACGTTCAACCGGAGATACAAATGTTTGAATTTTTCACGTCCATGTTTCTCGGAACGCCGGTCTGGTTTTGGCTGGCTTTCATCGGGCTGGTCGTGGCTTTGACCGCGTTTGACCTTGGTCTCCTTCATAAGGAAGATCGAGAAATGGGGATCGCAGAATCCCTCAAACTCTCGGCCTTCTACATCACCATCGCGCTTGCCTTTGGGGTCTGGGTTTGGATCGAGAAGGGCGCTGATCTCGGCATGAAATACTATACCGGATTTTTCATAGAGAAGGCGCTGTCGATCGACAACATCTTCGTGATCAGTCTGATCTTCGCTTTCTTCGCGATCCCGGCCAAATTCCAGTATCGCGCGCTTTTGTGGGGTATCATCGGCGTCATCGTCCTGCGTGGCTTGATGATTGCAGCGGGTGCCGCTCTCGTAAACGAGGCGTATTGGGTCCTCTACATCTTTGCAGCCTTCCTGATCGCGACGGGCGTCAAGATGTTCTTTTCAAACGATCATGCGCCGGATCTTTCAAAGAACCCTGCGATCCGCTGGATCTCCACGCACATGCGGGTGACCAAGGAACTGCATGATCAGCGCTTCTTCGTCAAAGTTCCTGACGAGAAGACCGGGGCGATGGTGCGCGCAGCGACCCCGTTGTTCCTGGCGCTGGTGGTCATCAACCTAGCTGACCTTGTGTTTGCGATTGACTCGGTGCCCGCCATCTTCGCGATCACGACCGATACGTTCGTGGTCTACACATCTAACATCATGGCGATCCTTGGCCTGCGTGCGCTCTACTTTGCGCTCTCGGCAATGATCGACCGGTTCCACTACCTCAAATTCGCCCTTGCCGCCGTACTTGTGTTCATCGGCTCCAAGATCTTCGTGTCCGATTTTCTGCTGGATGGGGCGAAGTTTCCGCCCGTTGCCAGCCTGGCCGTTACCTTCGGCCTCATCGGCGCGGGGATAGGATGGTCGCTCTGGAAAACCCGGACTGCCGCCACCTCCCACTGAAACTATGTTTAACCAAATTAAAAAAGGAGAAGTCATTATGCGTAAATTGATTGGTCTTTCGGTCCTCGCCAGTGCAGCCCTGCTCACCGTTCCTGCGGTTGCAAAGGATCATAGCGCTGCAGCACACGCTGTTGCACCCTATGCCCCGATTACGGTTGCCGAAGTTGAAGCGGCCCAGAAGGCTTGGGGTGAGGCCCTCGTTGCCATCGCAGTTGAATTCGACACCAAGGGTCATGCCGCTGCCAAGGATCTTGCGGGCAAGGTGCTCGATGGCGCCTATGCCTATGACATGGGCCCCGTCCTCTTCAAGCCGACGCTGACGGTTGCCCCGCAGACGTTCCGCACGACCCGCGACGGCGCTCTGGCCTACTTCGTTGGTGGTGACACCAACTATAAGAACGACACTGGTTTCGCTCTGAAGGGCTGGCGCAAGTTTGAAATTCAGAACGCCGGTATCGTCATTGCAGGCAATTCCGCGACATCCATGGGCAATGTGATGATCTGGGACACCAAGGGCAACATGACCAAGGTTGATAAGACCTGGGGCTATGTGCGGGGACCGGAAGGCAACCTTCGGATTTTCCTCCACCATTCGTCACTGCCTTACTCGGCTAAGTAACGGGTCCGTTGAAGAGACCGCCGGAGACATCCGGCGGTCGCCAACACAAAGCTGAAAAAATAAGGAGATATAATTATGCGTAAGACGATTACGGCGATGGCCGCCACCCTTGCATCTTTTGCCGTTATTGCCCCAGCCTATGCCGGCAATTCGGAAGGCAAAATCCAAATCAAGGCATTTGCGACAACGGTCATGCCGGACGGCAAGATCACCTCTGTCGTGACAGACCGTATCGGTCTTCCGGCAGGTGCGCAGACGCAGGCGAGCAACAGCGTCGTGCCGACCATTGCAGCGGAATACTTCCTGAGCCCCAATCTTTCGATTGAAACCATCTGCTGCATCACGCCGCATGATGTGAACGGCTCGGGCAGCCTTGCCGGTGCAAAGCTGATCAACAATGCGATCATCCTTCCAGCGACCGTCTCGGCGAAATATCATCTGGTTAACGGTTCTGCGATCAAACCTTATGTTGGCGCAGGCCTGACGCGCTTCTTCATCTTCAGCGAAGGTGTGGGATCTGGCGCTAAATCTCTTGGCGTCACGGACGTAAATTTGAAGGATGATTTCGGCTTTGCCTTGCAGGCAGGCACGGACATTAAACTCAATGATCGTGGGCTGGGCCTTAGCATCGATGCAAAGCGTTATTTCGTGGACACAACGGCTGTTTTCCGTGCGGGAACGACGACGGTCCTTGAAACGCGTCATAAACTCGATCCGTGGGTGTTGAGCGCCGGTCTCGCTTACCGCTTCTGATTTAACTGAAAAAAGGTACCTCTAATGATCCGCTACACGCCGCTGGCTGCACTTGCCATTCTGGTCACGGCACCACTCCATGCTGCGGAAGAGGATGCCCATTTATGGGGCGCAGTGATTGTGAATGCTGATGTCAGCAAGGATATTGTCATAACAATGGAAGGCGTTGCACGCCTGACAGATGACGCCTCGCGACTTGGCCAGTCAATCCTGCGCCCCAGCATTGGATACCGACTGGGGAAGAACACGATTGCCAGTGTGGGTTATGGTTACATCGCTACAGATCCTGTCGGGCCGGCCAGTTCTGACGAACATCGCGCCTGGCAGCAATTGTCCTTCAGAGTTGCCGGCAACGGAGCTGGCCTGACGGTCACCGGCCGGACGCGCCTTGAACAAAGATGGTTTGAAGGGCGCGACGATATGGGCTGGCGCTTGCGGCAGCAATTGCGGGCGACCGCCCCCTTATCTGGAAAAACACGCGCTGTTGTATGGAGCGAAGTCTTTCTCTCACTGGATGATACGAGCTGGGGACAGCGCAGCGGACTTGACCGGTGGCGCAATTCAGTGGGATTGGCGGTGCCCGTATCCAAAGCCGTGACGCTGGAGCCGGGTTACATCAACCAATGGGTCAGTTCGCGCGGACTGGACCGTGTTCACCATATCGCGAACGTTTCGCTATCCGCGCGTTTTTAGAGATGGCTTGCTAAGGGGGGGATTGAAGTTTGGCCATTGACGTTGGGATCAGCGCGCTCTTGTCGCCGATGATCCTTTTTTTCATCCTCGGCGGATTTGCCGGGCTCGTGCGGTCGGACCTCAATGTTCCGGACGCCATGGGCAAGGCGATGTCGATTTATCTGATGGCCGCCATCGGCCTGAAAGGGGGCATCAGCGTCGCAGAGGCCGGTGTCTCGCCCCAATTCGCTATGGCCTTGGTCGCCGGGGTTGGCCTGAGCCTGCTCCTGCCGGTTCCCGCTTTTGCCGTGTTGCAACGGGCAGGTGGTCTTGACCGGACAAACGCAGCAGCGATTGCCGCCCATTACGGATCGGTGAGCGTTGTCACCTTCGTCACGGGTTCCGAAATCCTCAACGCGCTTTCGATGCCACCTGCGGGCTATATGGTCGCGGTGATGGCCGCCATGGAGACGCCCGCGATCATTATCGGCCTTCTCTTGGCCCGAAGCACGCTCGCATCCGGGCCATCCATGCCGAAATCGGCCATGTGGCACGAAAGTCTTTTAAACGGCTCTGTGGTTCTTCTGCTCGGCAGTTTTGCGATCGGCCTCGCCGTTGGCAAGGACGGCGCCGCACCCGTGCTACCGGTCTTTGATGCAGGGTTCCGCGGTATCCTGTGCCTATTCCTCCTCGACATGGGGCTGATTGCGGCGCGGCGGCTGCGTGAAACACGGAACCTGACTTGGCGGCTCATCGGTCTTGGAATTGCACTGCCGGTTCTACAGGGCGTGGTTGGCGTCTCGCTCGGGACAGTCATCGGACTTGATGTGCCAACGGCAGCCGTGCTCGGCATTCTCGCCGCAAGCGCCTCTTATATTGCGGTCCCCGCCGTGATGCGCATGTCCCTGCCACAGGCAGATCCCGGCCTATCACTGGGGATGGCCCTCGCTGTGACCTTTCCGTTCAATGTGACCTTTGGTATTCCCCTCTATATCGCATTGGCCACAAGGATTGGCGCATGACTTTGAATGTTGTCCAACGCCGTAGAATTGAAGTTTTGGTTGATCGCCCTCTGGCGCCTCTTCTGGCCGAGCTTGCGCGCGATGCAGGCATTACAAGCTACAGCCTTTTGCCGGTGCTGGGCGGTGCGGGCCACAACGGCGTCTGGACCGACGAGCAGATCAGCGGTGCCCAGGCCAAGCTGATCTTTTTAACGGTGGCGTCTGAGGAAAAGACCAGCCGTTTGGTTGAGCAACTGACGCCTTTGCTCGACAGTCACGGACTTGTGTTGTTCCTCAGCGCAGTAGATGTCGTCCGCGGTTCGCGGTTCTGATGGCAGCGCTGTCGTTCCGACCGGCTGCTTAAACGCTTAAGATACTGAGCTTTCAACCGAAGGCACATTGTCGCTTGCTGGCAATCAGTGCAGTCATAAATGCATCATCAAAGTGACACGACGTCGACGTGTTGACGACGCTTGGCCGTCATTCGCGTGCGTTAGTGGAACGACCTCCCGCTATCTGGAGTCGTTTCATGCGTCGTTTGTCATTGCTTGCTATCCTATTGTCGTCGACAACAAGCCTACCCGCCTTTGCCCAAGGTGTTCCGGCAGAGGAGGCTTCCAGAGAAGACGATATCATCGTTACGGCCCAGAAGCGTGAAGAACGCCAGATTGATGTGCCCATCACGCTAACCGCTGTGACAGGCACACGCCTGCGCGAAATTGGCGTCAATGATCTGGATGAGCTTTCAAACTACGTCCCTGGTCTCAACATTCAGGAGCAGAGCGCGAACAACCCCGGCATCGTTATTCGCGGGATTACGTCTGACTCCGGCTCGGCTCAGCAAGGGGCGCGTGTCACGCTTTACTACAACGGCGTGGACATCTCACGCTCGCGCGGTTCGTATCAGGACATTTACGATATGGAGCGCATTGAGGTGGTTAAGGGACCACAAGCGACGCTCTTTGGCACCGCCTCTGCGGTTGGCGCGATCAGCCTGATCTCCGCGCGGCCAGAACAGGGTTATAGCGGCGAACTGACCGGCACATATGGCAACTTCAATCAATATTCAGCGACCGGCTTCATCAATGCCGGTTCGGAAAAGCTCGCGGGCCGCGCTGCCTTTGCCTATAAAAAGCGTGATGGCTACGTGAACAATCTGGCTGCTGGCCAAGAGGATTTGTACGCACAAGACCAGTTTGGCGCGCGCGGTTCGCTGCGGTTCAAACCCAACGACGCGTTTACGGCCGACCTGATCCTGACTTATGACCGTCAGCGGAATTCGGGCACACCATTCATCTCGCTTACCTATCCAACCGCATCGGGCGCGCCGAATGCTTTTGGCGATGCAGCGCTTGGAGGCACGCCTAATTCACTCCGCGATCTCGGCCTGAGCAAGCTTGGCCTCAAGCGCGATGTCTATGATGCCAATTTGACGGTCAACTGGGATATCGCAGACGATTGGACGCTCACATTGGTCAATGGCTACCGCAAGTTTGACTCGCTCGAAGTGTTCGATGCGGACGGGACAGCCGCCGAGTACCTTGAGTTCGCCGAGCTTGCCCAAGGGGACCAGTTTAATCAGGAAACGCGTTTCTCCTATAACAGCGACAAATTCCGTGGCTCGTTCGGGTTCAATTACTTCCACGAAAATGGCGTGCAGAACGTGCCCTTCTCAACGAATGAGAACGTGTTCTTTGCTTGCCTCACAGCAACCGCTGCGACGCGCGCGCAGTGCGTAGCACCGGGGGGTGGCGTTCCTGCCGCTGCCGCACCGCGCATCAATTATCGCTCCTTCTTCGAAAACCAGGGTAAGAACACCAGCTACTCAATGTTTGCCGACGGCACTTGGATCCCGACGCCGCGTCTTGAGATTACAGCTGGTGTCCGCGTGCAGATCGAAAAGCGGCTGTCGGGCTTCCGCGCTGGCGTGCCACGTTCAACTTTGACGGGCGGCGCGTCAGTTGTCCCCGGGCAGGTTGATACGGCGGGCCAGACGTTCACGTCTGAGGATAGCTATGCCGACGTGCTTCCGCGCTTCAACGTGCTGTATAAGTTCTCTGATAACTTCAATGGCTATGCCACGGTCTCGAAAGGTCGTCACTCGGCAATTGTCAATGTGGGGGCGCGTGCCACACCGAGTGGCCCCATCGCCAACATATCGCCGGTTCTTGAGGAAGTGCTCTGGAACTATGAGCTCGGGCTAAAGGGCACTGTGGGTATCGTTTCGGGGTCAATAGGCGTCTATTACCTGAAATATAACAATTTCCAGGTGAGCATTGTCATCCCGCCAAGCATCGTGGGCGTGACGCAAAGCGCGGGTTCAGCGACAAACAAGGGTGTTGAGGCGGAAGTGAACATCCGCCCGGCATCATGGCTGACAATGTTTGCCAATGGCGCTTACATTGATGGAGGCATCGACAATCGGCCAGATATTGCGGCAAACTTCCGGGGTGCCAAATTCCGGTTACAGCCTGACTATCAGGCAGCGGCAGGCTTGATCATCGATGCGCCAATCGGTGGCGTCAATGTGTTCGCGACGCCGAGCATCACCTATCGGAGCAAGCTGTTCTTCGAAACGCCCAACCTTGAAGCGCGGAGCCAAGGGCCAGTGACGCTCGTCAATATCGTTGGCGGCATTCGGTTCGCCGATAATCGCTACGAAATCTCTGCCTTTGCGCGCAACGTTTTCAATAAACGATATCTGCTCGACGCCGGAAACACCGGCGGGGCGTTTGGCATTCCGTCATTCATCCCGGGCGAGCCAAGGTTCTACGGTTTGAAGATGAGCGCACAATTCTAAAGCGGCAGTACGAAGGCGCGGTGACGCGTTTATTGTAAAACTCGACAAGCGCCTGGCCAGTATCGATGCTGGTCAGGCGTTTTTCTCTCAATGCGCTCTAGGCAATTCTCGCCTCCTGCCGCAGCAGTTCCACTTGCACTTTTCCGATATCCACCTCGGCAAACCCGCGATCAGTTTTCACGCCAACCGCAGCCGCCACGCCCGCGCCTTGCCCGGCCACCGCGCAGCACATCATGTTGCGGACGGCAGCGTGGCTCACCTTGTCGCCGCCGATGACGCGGCCGGTAACGATCAGGTTCTTGATGCCCTTGGGAAGCATCGACCGGTAGGGCACATGGAAATAGCGGCCTGTGGTTGGCAAAATCAGATAGCCATAGCCGTCGATAAATTCCGGGAAGATGCCGACGCTGTCCTCAAACCGGCCTTGTTCCATCACGTCATCGGCGGTCATGTTGTACACCGCATCAATCTTGCGCGTGTCACGGATGCCAAGCGTCATGCCGAAGTTGCGCAGCTTGGCATCCTCGCAGCCGGGCATGAAGGCTTGAAGCGCCGCAATGGCGTGCATCGCCTGTTTGCGCCCCGCCATTTCGCCGTGGGTCAGCGCATCGGGATTGGTGCCGTCGAGATAGAGGTGGCACATGTTGAGATAGGTGAGGTCCCCCTGATCAGACACGGTGCCCCATGTGCCTGCCATGGTTTTCACACTGTCGGGGATGAGACCTGCCTCCAGCGCCTTTTGGAAGGGCTTGCGTAAGAAGGGGGAGAACATCTCATCCTCCTTACCGCTGGTGATCACTTCCCATTCACCGCCGACGGCCCAGTCTCCATAGGTCTGAGGGTCGGCTTTGACCGCATCGATGAACCGCGTCTTGTTGACCCCGCACATGGAGAACATGACGGAGACGGACATCATCTCATCCACCGGATGCATGTGCGTGGGTGCGCCGGCACGGTGGGCGACGTCGGCATCTCCCGTGGCGTCAATCACCCGCTTGGCGAGGATGGCTTCGCGGCCCGCCTTGCTCTCAACAATCACGCCGCGGATCGTATCGCCCTCCATGATCGGCGCGACGAACATGCGGTGGAGCATGGGGATGACCCCCGCTTCCTCAACCAGTGTATCCGCTACGAATTTGAACCCTTCGGCGTCAAGGCTGTGACTGATGGATTGCGGCTCCGGCATGGCCGCGCCCATGGCTTTGGCGCGGTCTTCAAACTCCCGCCCAATGCCTTCGCTGTCGATGGTGGCGGGGTGGCGATACCAGGCAAAGCCTTCGACGCCGACCTGCGTGATGTTGCCACCAAAGCAGCCATAGCGTTCCAAAAGGGTCGTCTCAACACCGGCCCGGGCAGAGGCCAGAGCCGCCGCAAGACCGCCCGGTCCCGATCCGACGACCAGAACATCGGTTTCGCGGATGACGTCAATCTGACGGGCTGGTTCAAGGATGGTAGCGCTCATCGATGCGCCGTTTCCCAATTTGGTGCGACGTGGAGGGGCGCGTTAGACGGGGCGAGCAGGG
>JBBATT010000051.1:0-11134 GCA_040398605.1 Chakrabartia sp. | reverse complement strand
CATCCTGCACCGCCTTTGTCGTGGATTTGACGAGCGCCGACTTGCCTGTTCCACGCGCGCCCCAAAGGAGGATGTCATGCGCCGCGGCACTCGCTGCCAGACGTCGGCTATTCTCAAGAACGGCGGCCTTCTGCGCATCAACGCCCGCCAGCAGGTCAACCGAGACAGGATTAAACGTCGGCACCGGCCGCATCACGCCCGACTGCCAGACATAAGCAGACGCATCGCCAGGCACGTCCGTCAGCAACGGCGGCGAAAGCCGGTCGAGCGCGTCCGCAATGCGGGTTAGGGCGTCTTTGTCCATAACCTCCTTATTGTCGGGTCATGGGCCTCAAGTCAAAGGCGGGTGAGGAAGGCCTGTGCTGCTTGCTTGTCGGCAAAGTGGTTGTTCTGCAAGGCTATGGACGCAGACTTGCGCGCGTCGGCAATGCGTCCGGCCGCTGCATAAGCCTGCGCCAATTGGAAGCGGAGCGAAGGATCGAGCGGCGCCAGACGCACCGCCTTTTCCAGCATGGCGACGGCCCTGTCGCGATCGGCGCCAGTCCGATGCTCCGCCCATCCAAGAGTTCCGGCAACGGCGGGATTGTCCGGCATCAGCCCATAGGCCGCGCGGGCATAGCGCAGAGCCTCCGACGGCTCCCCTGCCTTGATCGATGCCCAAGCCAAATTGTTGAGCAATGCTGCATCCCGATTACCGGTGCGGGCGCGGATGATTTCAAGTTCGGCAAGGGCGCTCTGCCAGCGGCCGGATGCCATATGCAGATCGGCATGCAGGCGACGGACGGGGATGCTTTGCGGATTCTGGAAGAGATATAGGCCAGTAACGCGCGCCGCACCCGGCCCGTCCCCGACATTCGCCAAAGCGCGGGCAAAGCGCAGCGCCGTCGCCTCCGAAAAGTCGAGATTGGCGGCCTTCTGATAGGCGGCAGCGGCTGCCTGCCAATTTCCGAGGGTGCCTTGCACGTCCCCCGCAAGGATGTGGGCGGCCGGCACGCCCGGATTGCGTCTTTCGATCTCGATCGCACGGCCAAGCGCGGCCGCTGCCTGCCCTGCCCCGATTTGCGCCGCGATGAGCGGAATGGCCGTGCGCGCATCCAGCGGGTTCGCGGCATTGGCCGCCGCCGCCTTGCCCAACGGCACTGTCACCAGCGCCTGTGAAGGGCGAAGCTGCGGACTGGCGGCGCGGTCAAGCAGGTCCGCTGTTGCCGCTCTGTCTCCCTTGGCCTCAAAGGCCCGGCCGATCATCGTCAGCGTATAGGAATCCGCATCCTCACGCGCGGCGAGCCCCCGAAGCGTGGCGATGACACCATCATGATCCTTCGCCCTTGCATAGGCCGCCCCAAGCAAACGACGCGCCGTCAAATTGGCGGGCTGCAACTCGACAAGGTCAGACAGGCGATCAATGGCCTGTTCGTGTGCGCCGTCATGCAGTTCCATCGTGGCCCGCAGCAACATCGTGCCCGGCTCATCATCCAGACTGCCGGACGTTCGGTTGAGGAGCGCGCGCGCAAGATCAAATCGCCCTGCCCGCGCCGCCATGACCGACTGGAGATACCAGGCCCGTGCATTGCGCTGATCGAGCGATAGCACCCGGCGGGTCAGGTCCAGCATCTCGCGATTGGACCCTGCATCGCCAAGCGTGGCCGCCAGACCAAGCAGCGCCTCGACATGGTTTGGGTCAACCTCAAGCGCCTTGCGATACCAAGCGACGGCTGCGACCAAACCAAAGCGCTTCCGGTCCAGTTCTGCCGCCAGCACCAACGCCTTCACATTGCGCGGGCCGATCCGAACGGCCTCTGCAGCGGCGGGAAAGGCGGCGGCCAGATTACCTGTGGCCATGTGCAGCCGGGCAAGATCCGTCCAGACTTCAACCGTTGACCAGCCCCGCGCAATCGCCGCGTCCAATTCGGCGTGTGCGCCGTCAGGATTTCCCATACCCGCCAGCGCGGCCGCCCGAATGCGCGCGGCATATTCGCCATGCTGGTCTCCAGCGAGTGCAGGATCGGCAAGCTTCAGGGCGTCCGCAAACTTGCCCTCTGTCAGCCGGACATGCGCTAGCAGATAGGATGTATCTTGCGGCGCTGCGCCGAGTTCAGTCGCCCGCGCCAAATGTTCGGCTGCCGTTTCGCCGTCACCAAGGTCCAAGGCAACCCCCGCTTGCGCCAATCGCGCAGGTACGTTCGATGGGTCCGCCTTAAGGGCGTTCATCAGTTCCACGCGGGCGGCGCGCATATCGCCCCTGGCGATCAGGCTTGTCCCACGTGCCAAGGCCTCCCGCGACGCCGAGGCATCGCCAGCCTGCGCCAGCACGGCACCCCCTAGCAGGCCTGTTGCGAGCAGGCCTGTCGCGAGCAACACAACCAAGGGACGCGACATCCGCATGGGATTAGGCCTGCATCCCATATTGCTTCAACAGGTCGTAGAGGGTCGGCCGGCTGATCCCGAGCAGCTTAGCGGCGTTGGAAATATTACCTTCCGTTCGGGCCACCGCGCGGCGGATGGCAAGCCGGTCCGCCCGTTCGCGCACTGCCTTTAAGTTGATGACTTCAGCCGTGTCATCTTCTTCAACCGAAGCCGGCAAATCGAGGTCAGCCGCCGTCAGAAGGCGGCCTTCCGCCATGATGACCGCGCGTTTCATCCGGTTTTCAAGCTCCCGGACGTTGCCGGGCCAGGTCCAGCGATCCACCGCCGCCAGCGCATCGGGCGCAAGGCCCTTCACATTGGGGTTCATGGCCGCTGCATATTTGGTCGCAAAATGCCGCGCGAGCAGTCCAGCATCCCCCGCCCGGCCCGCCAGTGATGGTATCCGCACGACGATTTCCGCCAGCCGGTAATAAAGGTCTTCGCGAAAGGTGCCTTCGGCCGTCATACTGTCGAGGTTCTGATGCGTGGCACAGACAATGCGCGTGTCGACCGGGATAGGCTTGCGCCCGCCGATGCGTTCAACGACGCGTTCCTGAAGAAAGCGGAGCAGTTTCACCTGAAGGGGGAGCGGAATATCCCCGACTTCATCCAGAAACAGCGTGCCGCCCTGCGCCATCTCAATCTTGCCATCGGTCGTCTTCACCGCCCCTGTAAAGGCCCCCTTTTCATAGCCGAACAACTCCGCCTCGAGCAGGGTTTCCGGGATCGCGGCACAGTTGATGGCGACAAACGGACCCCGTGCGCGGTTTGAGCTGTCATGGAGGCCGCGCGCCAGCAGTTCCTTGCCGGTGCCACTGGCACCCAACAGCATCACCGAGACATCAGCCTTTGCCACGCGCTCAATCGTTGTGGCGACCTTCAGCATTTCGGGCGCCGCTGTGATCATGCCGCCAAGGACGCTGATACTCCCCGGCGACACCGAGGCGAGGCGCATGTTATCAACCTCAATGGCGTGGACGTGGAAGGCGCGTTTGACGATGTGGCCCAGTTCATCAATGTCGACGGGCTTTTGATAAAAGTCATAGGCCCCGCCCGAAATGGCGCGCATCGCGCTTTCTCGTGCGCCGTGGCCGGAGGCGACGATCACTTTGGTATCGGGCTTCAGCTTCAGGATTGCCTCAAGCGTCGCAAAGCCCTCTGTTACGCCATCCGGATCGGGCGGCAGACCAAGGTCAAGCGTGACCACGGCGGGTTCTTCCGCGCGCAGCAGATCAATGGCGGACTGCCGATCCCCGGCCACGAAGACTTCATAGTCATCATAGGCCCATTTCAGCTGCCGCTGCAGGCCCTCATCATCCTCGATAACAAGCAGTTTGGGTTTGTCAGATTGGCTCATGCCGCACGTGCCTCAGTATCGGTGGAAAGGTTGATCATGTCGCGGGCGATCGGCAGGAAGATGCGGAAGGTCGATCCTTCCTGTTCGCGGCTGTGCACGTCGATCCGGCCGCCCATCGCAGTAATGAGCGTGCGCGCTTCAAATGCGCCGACGCCAAAGCCGCCTTCCTTGGTGGAGGCAAAGGGCTTGAAGAGTTCATTGTGCACAAATTGCGGAGACATGCCGCAGCCGCGGTCGATGACTTCAACGACCACCTCATCCTGCGCGGCCCGCATATTGATGGTCACAGGCTCGGCTATGGGACTGGCGTCAATCGCGTTCTGGACAAGGTGGGAAAGCGCCTGTTCCAGCCGGGCGGGGTCCGCAATCAGATACAAGTCCGTCTCCCCGGAAGTCACCACCGGCATTTGATAGCGCTTGGCCGCAGCCACCCGCGCCACAAGCGGTGCAATCGGAATGGCACGCGGCTGTTCGGCCTGCGCCTTATTGTGCTGCGACAGCCGCGCCAGAAGATCATTCATCCGGGCGACGGATGATTTGAGCGTCGCGATCATATCGGCCTGGAAGTCCGGATTGCCGGCATGCTTTTCCGCATTGCGGGCCACAAGCGTCAGTTGGCTGACCAGATTTTTCACGTCATGCATGATGAAGGCAAAGCGGCGGTTAAACTCATCAAACCGCTGGGCCGTCGCAAGGGCGTGCTGACCATTGGCCTCCGCCAGATAGGTCGCGACCTGCCGACCGACGACTTTGAGCAGATCGAAATCTTCCCAATCAAGCGTGCGGGCCATGGCGGGCCGTCCCAGCACGGCCAGACCATTGAGCTTGCCAAAGTGGAGCAGCGGCACAACGACCCAGGCGGATGCCTCCCCCATCAACCATTCGGGAATGGCGGCCCCTTCTTCGTCCATCTGATCGTTCATCAAGCGAACGGCGTCTAGTTCAACGATGCGCCCCGTCCGTTCAAAAAACTCCGTCGTGCGCGCGGTCGCGCCCTGTATCGGCGCGTCGAGGCTTGGCCAGTTCCAGCGGGCACGGACTTCCATGTTACCAGCGCCATCCGTCACAAGCAGGCAGCCCGAAGGGGACTCTGTGATGTCGGCAAGCGCCTGAACGGCCCGCGCCTCCAGCGGACGGGCTTCTCCCTCGTCGGGCTTGCCGAGCGTTTCGGAGAAACGCAGCCATTCACTGCGATAGTCGTAGCGATGCTGAAACAGATGCTTGGCGACCTTGATCTTGAACCAAGCGCGAAAATGCGGCGACGGCAACAGGACAAGCGCAATCACCGAGCTGCCAAACACGAACGCCACCTGCAGGGGCCGGGCAAGTTCACCCATAAGCGCGCCAATCAGGGTGTTCACGATAACCATGATGCCAAGATAGGCTCCAATCGCGCCAAGGCTGAGCGTCTGGAAGGTCGCAGTGCGGGAGAGATGCACCCGAAGTCCGCTCGTCACATTGGCCGAAAAGGCAACCAGCGGCGCCACCATGGTGACAGCGATACCGCGCAAGCCAATCAGTTCGCTCGACCAGACGCCGGACAGATAGGAGACGGTGTAAAGATTGAGATCATAGACCCAGATAACAGCGATCGCCGTGAGCGGCCGGCGCAGCGCCATGCGGGTGTCTGATGTGCCCGCTGTGTAAAGATTATGCACCAGTACGAGCCCGCCGACCGAAAAGAGCATGCCGAGGACAATGTCCGAGTAAGTCGCGAGATTGGTTGCCGATGCACCGGGGCCGGGGCCCACCAGCGTCGCCACAATCTGGAGGAAAGCGACAAACAGCAGCGCGCCATAAAGCGCAACCACAGTGCGCATTTCCGTGCTTGCCGCATCGCGCCGCCAAAAGGCGTACATCAGCGCCAACCAACCAAGATTGCGGAGGACTTCGGCTCCCATCGCCCAAATCGTTTCAGGCCCGTTGGCGGCAGTCACCAGCGCCCAGATGGCCGTCAGCGCGCAGGCCGACACCATCGACCAGGCGACCTGGCCATGGCGGACCCTCGGCAAAAACCAAAGCGCCAGTGCCGCAAACAGCACAGCCGCCGCTGCATGCCCCCATTGAGAGAGGAATGCCATCATCAACGCGCGCCTTCCGGCCACAGAACCACACGCAGCGTCTGGAGCAGAATGAGAATGTCGAGGAACGGCGTGTAGTTTTTCGCGTAATAGAGATCATATTCCAGCTTGGCGCGCGCATCCTGCAGGCTGGCGCCATAGGGATAGTTGATCTGCGCCCAGCCGGTGATGCCGGGCTTCACCATATGGCGTTCCGAATAATAAAGCAGCTTTTCCTCAAGGTCGGCGACGAACTCCGGACGCTCTGGGCGCGGCCCGACAAAGCTCATGTCCCCCTTCAGCACGCTCCAGATTTGCGGCAACTCATCAATGCGGAGCAGGCGGATCCATTTGCCGACACGCGTGACGCGTGGATCATCCTTTTCTGCCCATTTGGCCTTGCCGTCCGCTTCGGCATCGGTGCGCATCGAACGCAGCTTCACGAGTTGGAAATGCTCGCCGAACAGTCCCACTCGCGTTTGCCGGAAAAAGGCCGGGCCCTTGCTGTCCAGCTTTACAGCGATCGCGCCGAACAGGATCAGGGGAAGCGCCACGATCAGCAACACAAGCGACGCGGAGATATCAAATACGCGCTTCAATATGGACGACAGCCGCCGACCGGAGGTGAAGCCATCCGAAAAAATGAGCCATGACGGGTTGGTGCTGCGCAAATCAATGCGTCCTGTTTCGCGCTCCAGAAAGGAAGAGACTTCGTTGACGTGGACGCCCGTCGTCCGCAGCCGAATGAGGTCCGAAAGCGGCATCGCATTGCGGCGCTCCTCAATGGCGAGAACGACTTCACTCGCACTCAGACGGACAACATGGTCAGCCAGATTGTCGATATGCGCCCGCGCGATCGCCGTGGGAATGACGCTTTGGCCATCTGACATCTCGACATGGCCGACCACGACAAATCCAGCGCCGTCGCGCTCTGCCAACTTGCTGATGCGCAAAGCCCTTTGCCCCGCTCCCAAAATGAGAACCCGGCGCTTAAACGCCTCACCACCAAATAGACGCTGCAGCGCAACGCGCATCGCCATCAACATCCCGAAGGACAGGGCCATCGCATAGAGCGAATTGGACCGCCAAAGCGTCGTGCCCGGCAGCATGAAGTAAAGGACCGACAAGAGGATCACACCGAGCGAAATCGCGACCAACAAGCGCGCCGCCGCGAACTTTAAGGACTGCAACGCTTCGGCAGAATAGACCCCGACCGCAAGCATGGCCGTTTGGAGGGCCAGCGCAAAACTGACCAGTGGAGGCAATCGGTTGCCAATCGCTTCGACTTCCATGCCGATCTGATGCGCGCGGATTGTCCATGCGAAATCTGCCGCCGCGAAAAGCAGCAAGATGTCGAGCAGGCCGAGAAAGAGCACTGCATAGGGGACATAATGCTTGAACAACCTGACCACTGACGCAAACCTCTATTCTTTCAACTGTCAAAACTGCCGACACGCGACTGTGTCGAAATATTTGACAGTGAATGTTTAAAGAAAGCGTAATAAAAACCAGCCAAATGGCGGATTCGCTAAAGTTTGGTGGGCTGACGACCAAAGTGACAAGGGGGGGCATGTGACGAAGATCGTACCGGTAATTCTGTCAGGAGGTGGTGGGACCCGCCTTTGGCCTCTGTCGACTCCCGAAAAACCCAAGCAATTTCTAGCGCTTACGGGAACAGAGACGATGTTCCAGCAGACGCTGCGCCGTGTTGCCGATAGCACGCGTTTCGCGGCACCGTTGATCGTCACCAATGGACGGCATGCCGATATCGTTGAAAACCAGATGGCGGAAATCGGCATGACGCCGGGAGGCATCATCCTTGAACCGTGCGCCCGCAATACAGCGCCCGCCATCGCCCTTGCGAGCCTCACGGTCGATCCAGATGCCCTTATCCTTGTCATGCCAAGCGATCAGGTGATCCAAGATGTGGCAGCCTTCCATGACGCCATCGCCAAAGCCTCCGTCCCCGTGGCCGATGGCTGGCTTGCGACCTTCGGGATTGCGGCGACCGCGCCCGAAACCGGCTATGGTTATATCCAGCGGGGGCAGTCCATCGCTGACGGTGTTGACCAAGTTGCCCGCTTTATCGAAAAGCCGGATGCTGCGCGCGCGGCTGAGATGGTCACGGCCGGGGACTTTAGCTGGAACGGGGGCATCTTCCTGTTCCGCGCCCGTGATTTTCTCGAGGCCCTTGGGCAGTTCGAACCCGACATGTTACAGGCAACGCAGGCGGCCATGGCAGCGGCGGAACGCGACGGGGTGTTCCTCCGGCCAAACGAAGCCGCCTTCGCTGCCTGCCCGTCCAATTCCATCGACTATGCCGTCATGGAACGCGCAGAGAAGGTTGCTGTCGCGCCAGTCTCGATGGGCTGGTCGGACGTGGGCAGCTGGGACGCCCTTTACGATCTTGGGGAGGCAGCGGCGGGTGTCACGCCGATTGCCATTGATACGGACCGCTGCCTGATCCGGTCAGATGGCATTCGCATTCACACGGTTGGCGTATCAGACCTGATCATCGTTGCTGCGGGCAACGACATCCTGATCCTGCCGCGCGGCGAAAGTCAAAACGTCCGCAAGATCGTTGAGGCGCGCGCGAAAGTTTAGTCTGCCGCAAAGGAGAAGGGCGACAGGCCCCGCTCCCGCTCATTAAATGTGAGAACACGGCCCGCAGGTGGTTGGCTGCGCTGCGGACATTCGTTGCGCAGGCATTGCCGACAGCCCAAGCCAACAGGTGTCGCGGCGCCATTTTCCAGATCAATCCCGCGCGCATATACGAGGGGCGCCGCGAGGCTGGCCTCAACGCCCAAACAGACCGAAAATTCAGCGACAACGCCGCCTGCCGTAACGGCTTGCGGGCGCACCGTGCGCGCAAGCGTGAACCAGCGTTGCCCATCTTCCAGCTCCACGACCTGCTTATGGATGTCCCCTGCATCGTCAAAGGCGTGATGCACCCTCCACAATGGGCATCGTCCGTCCATACTGGCGAGCGGAGAACCGCTGGCACCGCCATAGCGTTTGGAGGCTTGTCCCGCCCGATCAATCCGCAACATGAAGAAGGGGAGACCCCGCGCGCCGACACGCTGCAACGTTGTCAAACGGTGGGCGACTTGCTCAAACCCCGCGCCAAAACGCCGCTGCAGGATGTGAATATCATAGCCGGTTGCCTCACAGGCACGGTAGAACCGGCCATAGGGCATCATCACAGCAGCGGCAAAATAACCGTTCAAATGGCGACGGAACATCCGTTCACCCGCGCGATCCGTAAATTCACCGCCAGCCACAAGCGCATCGATCTCCGCCTTCGCCTCCAACTGGGCCAGCTGAAAGGCAGCCGCAAAGGTACGCGATGCGGGGTCGAGGAGTTCCGAGAGCTGCAACTGCCGTGCATGGAGGTCGAGCCGCCGGAGGCGGTCGGGCATGATATCGACCGGCAGGATTCGCAGTGACAATTGGTGCTTGATGCGAAGTCGGTCGGTAATCGCGCCATAGGCGTCTCCAGACACGAGCCGCAATTCATCTGCCAGAGTTTCTGCCTGCACGTCCAAATCTGCGAAGTGATTGCGCCAGCGCTCGATCTCTGCGCGCACTTCTGAAACCGGATCACGCGCCGGGCCAGTTGCGGCCCCTGCCCGATCAAAGGCGCGGGCGAAGGCCTCAGCGGCTTCCGGCGCGCCCGCGATCCAGTCGGCAATCGTCGCGCGGTCAATATCCAAGTCGCTAAACATTGGGTCAGAAAGCCGCCGCCGGATCGCCTCCGCACCGCCGCCGGGGGCTGCCCCGGTCAATGTGCGTGGATCAAAGTCATACCGATCCGCAAGGCGCAGCATGATGGCGGCCGTCAGCGGGCGTTGGTTCCGCTCAATCAAATTCAGATAGGACGGCGAGACCTCTAGGGCCTCTGCCATTGCCGCCTGAGTAAGGCCTGTCGCCCGCCGAATACGACGCACAGCATGGCCCGCGAAGAGTTTCTGTTCCGCCATCCGCATGACTTAGTCGATAATTTACAACATTACAATTTATGAAGCTAACAATGCGACTTTGGGACAACAAACTTTACACAATTTACTCGCCCCTGCCCGCTGAGGAACGCAGTTAGGGCGCATCACAGCCGAAGCCGACATCAGAGTCGGCGCGCAAAGCCGAGGAACTTGTAAATGTCGTATCAGTCTCACATCCAATCCATCGAATCGCTCAAAGCGGACAAGGGCGGCACTTGGGACGGTATCAATCCGGAATCGGTCGCGCGGATGCGTCTCCAGAACCAGTTCCGTACAGGCATCGACATTGCCCGCTACACAGCGAAGATCATGCGCGAAGACATGGCCGCTTATGATGCGGACCCGGCCAATTACACCCAGTCTCTCGGCTGCTGGCATGGCTTCATCGCGCAGCAGAAGATGATTTCCATTAAGAAGCATTTCGGCACAACCAAGCGGAAGTACCTTTACCTCTCCGGCTGGATGGTCGCAGCGCTCCGGTCAGATTTCGGCCCCCTGCCCGACCAGTCAATGCATGAAAAGACGAGCGTTCCGGCGCTGATCGAAGAGCTCTACACCTTCCTGCGTCAGGCTGACTCGCGTGAACTCAACCTGCTGTTCCGCGATCTCGACGCCGCCCGCGCCAAGGGTGATACGGCGAAGGAAGCCGAAGCCCAGTCAAAGATTGATAACTTCCAGACGCACGTCGTGCCGATTATCGCCGATATCGACGCCGGTTTCGGCAATGCGGAAGCCACCTATCTGCTTGCCAAGAAGATGATCGAAGCCGGTGCCTGCGCCTTGCAGATCGAAAATCAGGTTTCGGATGAAAAGCAGTGCGGCCATCAGGACGGCAAAGTCACTGTGCCGCATGAAGACTTCATTGCTAAGGTCCGCGCCTGCCGTTATGCCTTCCTCGAACTCGGCGTTGAAGATGGCATCATTGTTACGCGCACCGATTCGCTTGGCGCCGGTCTCACCAAGCAGATTGCTGTCAGCCACGAACCCGGCGACCTTGGCGATCAGTATAACAGCTTCCTCGATTGCGAAGAGATTGATCCGGCCACGGCCCGCAACGGCGATGTCATCCTGAACCGCAACGGCAAGCTGCTGCGTCCTAAGCGTCTGGCGTCCAACCTTTTCCAGTTCCGCGCAGGAACAGGCGAAGACCGCTGCGTCCTCGACAGCATCACATCGCTGCAGAACGGCGCCGATCTTCTGTGGATCGAGACGGAAAAGCCGCATGTTGAACAGATTGCCGGCATGATGGACCGCATCCGTGAAGTCGTTCCGAACGCAAAGCTTGTTTATAACAACTCACCGTCGTTCAACTGGAC
>JBBATT010000050.1:0-11165 GCA_040398605.1 Chakrabartia sp. | reverse complement strand
TCGCCCTTGCCTGCCCATTCGGTGATCAGGCCAAAGCTTCGGAACCGGCTCTGCGGGGACACCTCAAACCGCGCATCGCCGCGCAGCCGGAACCGGCCAACGCGCGCGTTCAACAGGACGCCTGTATCCATTTGCAGGGGCGGATCGGGGCCGACGGGGCGTTTGTCCTGCCGCATGTCAACTTCTGCAGTGATGGAATAGCGGCTGAAGCTCGACGAGATGCGCCCGCCAAACTCCAGCGTATCATTGCCATTGTCGCGGCTGGTGTAGCGGGCCATGGCATGGAGGGGCATGACCGCACGCCCAACCTTCAGGCCGTGATCAACAGAAAGGCTATGGAGGCCCTTCACCCCGCGCTGTATCCGGTCGGAGCGGAAGCCGCCGATGACATTGGTGGAGTCTGCATAGACATAGGTCCGGCCCAACTCACCGAGCATTTGGGCCGATAGAACGCTGCCGCCCTGCAAATCAGTTGCGCCGGAAAGTTGCGCCAGCACCGGCCCCACCGCTTGACGCAGCGCCGCTTCCACAAAGTTGCGCCGGCCAACTTCCCTGACGAACAAATTATGATAGCTCGCCGAAACCGAGGTGCGTGTTGAAAGGCCGCGCTCCAGCCCGAAGGAGCCGCGCCACCGGTTGGACCCGAATTGCGGGCCGCTGGGCAGGCCGATGAGATCGCGGCCATCCTGATTGAGGCCCGCCCAATACCAGGTCTGGCGCGGCGGGATGCTGTCCGGGCCGACCGACAGGATTTTCTGATCCCGCCGGATTTGACCCTGCGGGCCATAGAGCACAATTTCAAAACGGTTCTGCCCATAAAGCAGCGGCACATCGAGAAATTCATAGCGCCCATCGGCCCGGTTGAGCGCAACGGTGAGCAGCTGGCCATTGCGATAGAGTTCCGCGTCCCAACCGGCGGGAAGGTCACCCCGGAAATCGGTGCGGTCAAAGTTTTCCGGCCGGTCGAGCGGGCGATTGGTGAACATCGCACCCCGACCAATGGAAGACTGGGCGGCAAGGCCGGTCGACAGGCCCAGCACATCGCCAATGGCAATTTGTGTCGCCTTTAAGGGCCCAAGCAGTTTCCCATCAGGGTCATAGCGATAGCCCCGCAGGCGCAGCGATTCCGGCACGCCCTGCCGGTTGGAGGCAAGGCGCGCATCATAAGCGATGGGGCCAGCCTCGCCGCTCGCGTAAAGTTCAAATTGAATGTCGGTCTTGGCGCCATGGCCCCTGTCGCGCAGCCCGCCGATCGAGACGTTCGCATCGACCGAAGGAGTTTTGATCCCGCGATAGGCGACGCGGCTTTGCGGCAGCGCCTTCAAGTCAAAGGTAGAGGCCGGGCGGATCTTGGCGGCGCGTGCTTTGCGTTCGGCAGACAGTTCGACCGGCAGCTTGGTATCGGATTTGATGACGAGGATCGCGTTCGACAAATCCGGGTTGAGTGTGACACCGAGCCAGTCGGAGAGGTGCGGCGTTGCCACACACCAGCCCTCGGGCGCGTCGTAAACGGCCCCGCTGGGCAGTTTTGACGTCTTGTTCATGATTTGTACCGTGTTGGCTTCATGGTCAAGGGTGATCGTCCGGCTTTCGGTGAACATCCAGCCTGTTGCGCGGCGCAACTTCTTGTCCACGCGGACAGGAAGGTCGAGCGCCATGACCATATCGGCCATGTCGACGCACACACCGGCGGGGGTCTGATAACCGCGCACACCGTCACCCAGCCGATATTGGCCCAGCCGCAGTTCAAACAGGACAGCATCGTCGGCATTGGGCTTCCAAACGGCATCAGCCCGCGCAAGCGCGGGCTGGCCAAGAGCGCCAATCGCGACAAGGGCCGCGATCCAACGCCTCAATTTTGGAAACAGGGGGCGCATTGTCAGATCCGGGTCCGGATCAATCCTTAGCGGATGACCGTCTGGGTTTCCGCGATCACACGGCCCCCGGCGTCAGCTTCTTCAAGATATTGGACGGTCGCCGGTCCCGCCAGCTGAGCGGCGGTCTGCGCATCGATGGGAAAGCTGACGGCGCGCTTATTCACTTCCGGATAAACGGCAACGCCGCGCACTTCGAACACAGGCGCCGACTTTCCGGGTTTCAAAACGCGGATGCGGCCATAGGTCGACCGGCCTCCTTCGCGCGACAGGGATAGGCTCAGTTCGGGCTGGCCTGTCGAGTGGTCGATCCGTGCATCGCCGATGGCCGCTGTCGCCTTGAGCGCGCCTTTACGGATGATGACAGGAATGGTGACGCCGTAAATGGGTGTGAGCGCGATGGAGAGGCCGGTGTCGGTCGTCTGTGTTTCGGTGACAGACCGGGCGGTGGGGATGGCGCGGAACAGCATGTGGACACGATATTCGCCGTCGGGCAGGTCTGCAGGCGCACGCAGGCCGATGCGAATCGCCTGCGGCTGGTTGGGGGCAAGCTCCACCCGGCGCGGCGCATAGGTGATCATGCTGAGCGCCTGGGCTTCGGCGGCTGTTACCTTTTCGGGTTCGATTTCGTCCAGCGTGCCATCGGCCTTCATGCGCCGGATTTCCAGCGAGACGCGGTAGGTCGCGGTCTCACTGTCGATATTGTTGAGGATCACCTCTGTGCCGCGGGCGCCATCCAGAACGACACGCGTCGGCGCAACGAGCAGATCACCTGCGGCCTGCGCGGAACCGGCCATGGCAAGCGCGATGAGGCCGAGACCGGACATGAACTTTGGCAAACGCATAGATTTTCCCCCATAAATTCCCTGGGCACAACGCAACCCGCCCAAGCGACAGACTTACATCCATTATGGTTTCATCTTTGCTAACCAACGCTGCAAGAACGGCGCGGAGCAAAGAAAAAGGGCCCGCCGGACATGCCGACGAGCCCTCCTCCTCTGGTTCCCGAAGGAATAGTATTACTGGTAGTTGACGGTCACCGTGAAGGTACCGGCATAAGCGCCAGCTGCCTGCGTGCCACCAACGTTCAGCGTGCCACCAACGCGGAACGCGTCAGCTGCGGTGCCAAGCAGCGTCAACGACGTTGCGCTGGAGGCGAGCGCTGCGCTCATCGTCGCGCCGCCTGTTTCGGTGAGCGTCACGGAACCCGGGACGCTGATACCAACGTTCATACCGGTCGCACCCGAAACCGAGAAGCCCGCCGAAGTCGTAGCGCCTGAGCAGACGAGCGTCGTTGCGCACGTGCGTCCGCCGCCCGTTGCAACCGTCACAGCGCCGCCGCCGGTGCCGATGGCAACGGTGCCGAACTGAAGGTCGGACGTGTTGGTGACGGTCACTTGCTGCAGGATTGTCGCACGCGCCGTGCCATCAGCCGTTGCGGCGTTGGCAGCACCCGAAACCAGGCCGAGGGCCAGAACCGAACCGGCAGCCACGGACTTAAGAGTACGAATATTCATTTAAATGTCCCCTAGATAATTCACGCTTCTTCCCGAGTGCGACCTCGCCCCACTCCGACGCAGCTTTTGGTCCATAATGGTTTGAATATGTCCTTCCGCACTTGGTTAACGCTGCGGGAAGAATTCAAGAGCCGCTATTCATATTCCGCGCTGATCGGCACAGAGCCCCGGAAAGTTCCGCTCTCTCCGCCCTTTAGCAGCATTTTCCCGCCAAAGGTGAAGCGCAACAGGCCGTCTTCATTCAGCGTTGGTGCCGGTGGAAGGTCGCTCTGCATCTGCACCACTTCGGCGATATCTCCACTTGAGGACTGAAGCCGGACACGCACGGGCAAATCAATTCGGATGCGCGCAAAGGGGGTGCCTGTGACGGTTGCTTTGCCCGTCAGCGCCATGCCGCCCAAATCGGCAAGCGCACCCGCAACCCGGCGGGTGCCGGTTTTGGGGTCGAGTTCCACAGCCCCGCCGCCTGCACCTTGTGCCACGCGGCCAAGGTCCAAAGCTGTCTCAATCTCAATGCGCAGCGGCACACTCGGGCGACCGCCTTGTGAGAGCCGTTCAGCTTGTGGCGCGCATAAGCGGCACGACTCGGCGGCAGCGGACACTGGCGCGGCGAGCAGCAATCCAAACAAGATAGTGATGCGGATCATGGAACTTTGCCTACTGCCCAAGCTTCAAGAAACTGCTAACCAAAGTCTTTCCCAATTGGGTCACAGGCGCGACAGACGCGGAGCGAGGATCATTTGACGACAACTGTCCCCCGGATCGTGGGGCTCGCCACTGCTCGCCCAGCTCAGGATATCCACGCCACGTTCGTGGGTTGGGCGGAAAGCCGAATCGAAAATGAACGAGAGCGGGCGCTGTTCCGCCGCATGGCCAGCCGGGCAGGGATCGCCCAGCGCTTTGCTGTCCTCCCAGTCACGCCAGATGGCGGCTCCCCTGTCTCCCCCGGCGGCTTTTATGCGGACGACGACCCGACGACAGCCGCCCGCATGGCGCTTTATGCCGAACACGCCCCAGCCCTCGCGCTGCAGGCCATTGGCGGCCTCACCCAAGACCTCTCCACTGTCACGCACCTTGTCGTGGCGAGTTGCACCGGCTTTGTTGCACCCGGCGTGGACCAGATCATCGCGCGCAAATTGGGGCTTTCGCCTTCTGTAGAGCGCCTGCTCGTGGGTTTTATGGGCTGTTACGCTGCGGTCACGGCGCTACGCAGCGCGGCGCATATCGTCCGGTCCCAACCCGATGCCCGCGTGCTCGTGGTGACGGTCGAGCTCTCCTCGCTTCATCTCAACCGGACAGGCAGCCTCGAATCGCTGCTCGCCATGCTCCAGTTTGGCGACGGCGCAGCAGCCGCGTTGGTCTGTGCAGAGGGCCCCGGCCTGTCGGTCGAGGCGCCCTTTGCAACAACCCTACCCGCGTCAGAGGATCTGATTCGGTGGGACATTGGCGACAATGGGTTTGTCATGCACCTGTCCGGCCAAGTGCCGGGCCGCATTGCAGATGCGCTGCGTGATCCAGCCTTGGTCGCAACGCTGGCCGGTGGTGCGCCGGCGGATGTCGATGCCTGGGCTGTGCATGCAGGCGGCCGGTCCATCCTTGATGCGGTGGAACAGGGCCTGTCGCTGTCCCCTGAGGCGCTCAGCGAGTCGCGCCAAGTGCTGCTGGAAGGCGGCAACATGTCATCGGCGACATTGATGTTCGTGCTCGCGCGGATGATGGAGCGAACAAAAGTGAGGCCCGTTTCGCGCGGTGTGGCGCTTGCCTTTGGGCCGGGGCTGGCGGCCGAAGGCTTCCGCTTCCGGACAGTCGCCTGATGCTTGAGACCCGCGCCCTCACCGAAGAACAAATGGATGCCGAGGATCTCGACCCCGCCGTCTATGCCCGCGTCCTTAAGGATCTGGCGCAGGTCAACACCCTCACCATGGCCCGACGCCCGACGCTCAGCTTTCTGAACCGGGTGGCTGATCGCAATAGCGGGCCTTTGCGCATTCTTGATGTCGGTTTTGGCGATGGCGATATGCTGCGGCGCATCGCCCAATGGGCCAAGGCGCGGCGCCAGACGGTGGAGCTGGTCGGCATCGACCTCAACCCCCGCAGCGCTGCCACGGCAAGCGCACACACGTCCGCCAGCCTGCCGATCAGCTATCGCACGGGAGATTATGCGAACCTCGCCGAAGAGCCTTGGGACGTCATCCTCTCCAGCCTTGTCGCGCATCATATGACGCACGATCAGCTGGTTGCCTTTCTGCGCTTCATGGACGGGCATGCGAAGCGTGGCTGGTTCATCAATGATCTTCACCGCCACAGTTTTGCCTATGCAGGCTACCCGCTGCTCGCCCGGATTGCCGGATGGCACCGGATCGTGCGCGAAGATGGCACGCTCTCCATCGCCCGGTCTTACCGGCCGCATGAATGGCCCCCCATCCTCGCGCAAGCCGGCGTCCACAATGCCCGCGTCTTTCGCACCTTCCCCTTCCGGCTATGCGTCGAAGCGATCCGATAATCATCGGTGCCGGCCCCGCCGGCTGTGCAGCAGCGATCACCCTCGCCAAGGGGGGCGCGCGTCCGCTGATCCTTGAGCGGTCAACCGAAACCGGCGATGCGCTGTGCGGCGGCTTTCTGAGTTGGCGCACGATCGCGAGCCTCGAACGGCTTGGCGTTTCCCCGGATGGCCATCCGGTCGATCATCTCACTGTCTTTTGGGGCGAGCGGTCCACCTCCGCCCCCTTACCAGAACGCGCGCTGGGCCTGTCCCGTCGCGCGATGGACACCGCCCTTTTGGCGGCCGCTGTTCAGGCGGGGGCGGGGTTGGAACGTGGCGTCATGGTGCGGCATCTTGATGAGCTGGCCGACCGGCCCGACACCGTCTTTCTGGCGACGGGCAAATATGACCTGAAGGGGTCCGAACGCCCCCGCACCGCTCGAGACCCCGCCATGGGCCTGCGCGTCCGCCTGCCCGCCAGTGCCTCACTCACCCGGCTGGTCGGCGCCGCAATTGAGCTGCACATGTTTGACCGCGGCTATGCCGGGATTGAACTGCAGGAAGACGGCAGCGCCAACATCTGCCTTGCCCTGCGCAAGTCGCTGCTCACGGAACATGGGCGGGACCCGCGCGGCCTGCTCCAAAGCCTTGGCCGCAGCCATCCCGCCTTTGGTGCGCGTCTGGACAGTCTAACCGAGACGACTCCCATCGATGCCATCGCGGCCGTCCCCTATGGCTGGCACGCCCAGAACACAACGCCCGGCCTGTTTCGCATTGGCGATCAGGCTGGCGTCATTCCGTCCCTTGCGGGCGAAGGCAATGGCATTGCGCTCGCCAGCGGACGCAGCGCTGCCGAAGCGTTCCTGCAGGGCGGGCGAGAAGCCGCACCCCAGTGGCAGGCCCGATTCGGACGCCAGAGCGGGCGGCCTATCGGGCGCGCGACCGCCATCTGGCACATGTCTGAATTTGCCGCAGGTCGCGGCCTCATCCTGCTCGCTTTATCGGTTTTTCCGGGGCTTGGCCCCGCCATGGCAAGCGCGACGCGGATTGAGGCTTGAAGCGCGGCGGCAGAACGCCCAGACTAAGTTTATGGAAAAGCTTCTTTTGACCGACGACGAGTGGCGCGCGCGCCTGACCCCCCAGCAATTTGAAGTGCTCCGCCAGGCGGGCACCGAACGGGCCTTTTCTGGCGCGCTCAACGAATGCAAGGACGATGGCATTTATCGCTGCGCCGGGTGCGGGGCAGACCTCTTCCTGTCGGACACAAAATACGACTCCGGCTCGGGCTGGCCCAGCTTTTACGCGCCTGTCGCAACCGATGCCGTCACCATGGTGGAAGACACAGCGCACGGCATGACGCGGATCGAAGTGCGTTGCACCCGCTGTGATGGCCATTTGGGCCACGTCTTTCCCGATGGCCCGCAGCCGACCGGCATGCGCTTTTGCATGAACAGCGTGTCGCTCGATTTCGATGGCGGCGATGACGACTAAGAAAGGCGGGCCAACGCAGCGCCTTGCCGCGAGTCCCGCCGCCGCCTAAGAAGGCCCACACATGGCCAGCAAGCGTCCCAAATCTGCCCCTCCGCCCAAGGAACGCGGCCTATTCGCGCGCCTGTTCCGCTGGGGCCTGATTTTCGGCGGCGTCCTGCTCGTCGGCCTGATGTCCGCCATCGGCTTTGCTTATTCCTCACTGCCTGACTTTGGGGAACTGCGTACGCGTGAAACGCTGGGCCAGGTCATCCGCGTCCGCGATTCGACGGGGCAGGTCATCCTCTCGCTCGGGCCAATCTATGGTGAATGGATTGATTATCGCGAGATTCCCGACGTCATGGTGGACGCCATGGTCGCGGTCGAGGACAGGCGTTTCCGCTATCATCCCGGTGTAGACCCCATTGGCCTCGCCCGTGCGGTTCAGGTCCGCCTGACGCGCGGCCATTTCGCGCAGGGCGGATCAACCATCACCCAGCAGCTGGCCCGCAACCTCTTCCTCACCAACACGCGCACCTTTGGCCGCAAAGGGCGGGAACTGGTGATCGCGATGGCCATGGAGGCCAAATATTCGAAGGACGAGATCCTCGAACTCTATCTGAACCGCGTCTATTTCGGCGGCGGCGCTTATGGCATTGATGCGGCCTCGCGCCGCTTCTTTGACCATCCGGCCAAAAAATTGAGCCTTGAAGAAGCGGCAATTATCGCTGGGCTGGTAAAGGCACCCTCCAACTATTCCCCAACCGCCGATGCGCAGGCCGCCTTGGGCCGGTCCAAGGTGGTCTTGGGTGTGATGGCGGATGCGGGCGTCATTACGACGCAGCAAGCCGCGATGGCGCGTCCCGAATCGGTCAAGCTGGCCAGCCCCGCCCAACAAAACAGCATCCGTTACTTCACCGACTGGGCCTTACCGCAGCTGGACGGGCTGATTGAGGAGGCCACGGCCCCAATTGACGTCTGGACCACCATTGATCCGTCGATGCAGACGGCAGCCGCCAGTGCCATTGGCACCTTCTCCCCCGCCAATGCGCAGGGCGCCCTTGTCGCGCTGGACCGCGACGGGGCCGTGCGCGCGATGGTGGGCGGGCGGGATTATGTGACGTCCATCTACAACCGCGCGACGCAAGCGGTGCGGCCGCCGGGTTCCGCCTTCAAGCTGTTCGTCTATCTGTCGGCGCTTGAATCGGGCATGACGCCAGAAACCAAGATGATTGACCAACCCGTCGATATCGGGGGCTGGAGCCCGCGCAACAGTACCGGCAAAAACCTTGGCGAAATGACGCTGCGGACGGCCTTCACCTATTCCATCAACACGATCGCGGCGCAAATCGGGCAGGAAATCGGCACCGGCGCCATTGCCGGCATGGCGCGCCGGCTGGGCATCACTACCCCTGTTAACACCCAACCCTCGATGGTGCTGGGCACTTCGGACGTCCGCCTGATCGACATGACGCGCGCCTATGCCGCCGTACAGGCCAAGGGCAAGGCCGTTTCCCCATATGGTATCGTCAAGGTCACGTCTGCGTCGGGCGAACTGCTCTACCAGCGCCCCAAAGATCCCGACCTCCAGCTGATCGACCCTTGGGTGGCGGCTGGGATGACGGATATGATGCAAACCGCCGTCAGCGCAGGCACGGGCCGCGCCGCACAAATTGGCCGCCCGGTCGCCGGTAAAACGGGGACGACAAGCTCCAATAAAGATGGCTGGTTCATGGGCTTTTCAAGCGGCATCACGACAGGTGTCTGGATGGGCCGCGATGATGCACGACCCGTGCGCGATCTGCAGGGCGGTCGGGCACCGGCCATGGCCTTTGCCGCCTTCATGCGCGCCGCGGTTGCCAAACGCCCGATCGAGAAGTTCGAAACTGACGTGACCCTCCCTGACTGGATGCTCGAATCTGACGAAGAGGCCTATCTGGGCGATCAGAGCAACGCGGCTGACGCGTCCTTTGTCGATGAGAATGGCAATCCGATCGAGCCGAAGGCGGCGGAGGACTATGACCCGGCGGCAGAAGACGCTGAATATCGTCGGATCTTGGACGAAGCGACCCGGCGCGACGCGGCGCCTGCCCGACCTTCAGGCCCACGCGCCGATCAGTCCCGCCCGAACCAGTGAAGCCGGGCCCCATGCGCGCGCAACCAGGCGCGTGCGGTGCGCGGGTCCTCCCCATAAAGCTCTGCCACAAGACGGTGAAAAGCGCGGCTGTGGTCCATATGGACGCGGTGCGCCACTTCATGCGCCACAATCGACCGGCGCACATGGTCCGGCATCAAGATGAGCCGCCAGCTATAGCGGATGTTGCCGTTGCTCGAACAACTGCCCCAACGCGCGCGGGGATCACCCACCGAAATGTCCGCCACCTCGATCTTGGCCGCGTCTGCAATCTCGCGGGTCTCGGCGTCCAGAACGACCTTCGCTTCGGCCCGCATCCAACGCAAAAGCCGTGACGCCATAACGTCTTGCGGCCCGCCAATGGTCAATCGGTCGCCCAAAAGCGCGGGTTTTCGGGGATGCGCGTCTGACCAGTCGAGCACATAGTCTTGGCCACCAAAGGGCACGGCCATGCCCGGTGTGATGGGCCAAGGGTCTGGCAGGCGCGAACGTTGTCGCTCAATCCAGCCGCGATGCGCCTCCACCCACTCCATCGCCGGGCCAAGAGCGGCACGCAGCGGCAGGACAAGGCGGACGGCACCACTGCGGGGATCGACAGTCAATTTCATCCGCCGCGCTTCGCGTTTGCGAATGATTTCCAGCCCGTCAATAGCGGCGGCCGTCACTTGGGCTGTTCCTCCGGCCATTCGATGATGTGATTTTCGAGATCGCCCGCATCAACTTCCGACACCGTCCAGCCGCGCGTCGACATGCCCCGCCTGTGGATCTCCTCACGGTCCCCACAAACGAGGTGATGCCATTCGGGCAACGGCAAATTATTGGCTCGGCGGACATAGCCGCAGGTTTCCGGCAGCCAATCCATCGTTTCCAGCCGTGCCGGAGTCAGCCGGATGCAGTCCGGCACCTGCGCAAAGCGGTTGCGATAGTCCGAACATTGGCCGGTGCCCCGGTCGAGCAGGCGACAGGCGACGTTGGTGGGGTAGATTTCCCCCGTATCTTCGTCTTCCAGCTTGTTGAGGCAGCATTTGCCGCACCCGTCACACAGCGATTCCCACTGGGCGCGGTCCAACGTGTCCAGTGGACGATCCTCCCAATACCGGTCGCCCGCCATTATCGGACCCAGCGGGCCAGCTCATCCGCAAAGGCCTGCGGTTTCGCATTTTGTGGCATGATGGCAATAGGCTCGCCCTTGGGGCCATAGAGCACGGCAATCCGGGCGTGATCGACCAGATAGGCCCCCTGTGCATTGGGCGCTTGCCGCATATAGGCAATGCCATAGCGCTGGGCGACCGCATCAATGTCGGTCTCCGGCCCGGTCAGCCCGACCATGCGCGGATGGAAGTTGGAGACGAACTCTTTCACGACCGCAGGCGTATCGCGCGCCGGATCAACGGTGATGAAGATCGGCACGACCTTGGCACCGCGTGCCGGATCCATCTTTTCAAAAGCAGTGAGGCCCTGCCCCATGATCTGGACATCTACCGGGCAGACATCCGGGCAGAAGGTATAGCCAAAATAGATGAGCCGATACTTGCCCGCAAAGTCCGCATCGGTGACGGTTTTGCCGTCCTGATTGACGAGGCGGAAGGCGCCGCCCATCTTGGCGCCCTCCAGCGGCGGTGGGCCTGCAGGCGCGCCTCCGCAGGCAGACAGGACCGAAACGGCAAAGGCAGCGGCGAGGATCTTGAATT
>JBBATT010000049.1:0-11178 GCA_040398605.1 Chakrabartia sp. | reverse complement strand
GCCACGCCCGCAGACGCCGGGGATTGGGCCGCCGATGCGCTGCATGATCCCAAGGCAATGGCGCAGGCCCGCGCCGCATTGTTCCGCTCCACGCGCGACAGTCGCGCCTCGCTCGTCCGGCTCGACCAGCTCGAATGGCGTATGGGCAAAGCGAAGGACGGCCTCGCCTGGCAGGGCCGCGCCTGGACCGGCGGTGATCTCGACCGCTTCCTCCTCCGCTCCGAAGGCGCGATGGCAGGTGGCACGGTGAAGCATGGTGAGGTCCGCGCCTTATGGAGCCACGCCATCGGCCCCTATGCCAATCTGGAAACCGGCGTTCGGCAAGATTTCGGCCACGGCCCCGCGCGCACCCACGCGACCCTCGGCGTCGATGCGATGCTGCCTTATTGGATCGAGGCCGAAGGCGCCGTCTTCCTCTCCCACAAAGGCGATGTGACCGCGCGGGTGGAACTGACCCACGACATGCGCCTCACCAACCGCCTCATCCTCCAGCCGCGACTGGAGGCGGACCTCTCCGCACAGGACGTCCCCGCGCTCGGCCTCGGCAGCGGCCTCACCGAAGCGTCCGCCGGCCTGCGTTTGCGCTACGCCATCAAACCGAGGCTGGCACCTTATGTGGGCGTGCATCGGGATCGGAAATTTGGGGAAACGGCCCGGTTTGCGCGGGTTGCGGGTGAGGGGACAGAGGCGACCAGCTTTGTGGCGGGGGTGTTTTTCTTTTTTTGATGCGAGTGGCGGCTTTTAGGCTGTTTGAACGTCAACAATAGCAGATAACGACGGTTAGTTTGGCGCGCTAACGACTCTACGTGGGGCAGGCAGAAGTGCTTTATCGATTTTTGCAGCAACACCGACACTCCGCCCTGCAAGGTTCGGTACACTATAACGCATCGCGCTGCCGAGTACTTGCGCTGCTTGCGAAAGTGTCATGCCGTAATCCTGCTGTAACCATTGGATCATGCCGGTACTCGCTGACTTGAGCGCCTCATCCAGAGAGCCTGCCTGTCCCAGAACCATGATTTGTGTAGGGGACTCGACCCGAGGCGTGTTTATCGCCTTTCCTACGATTAGGTCGACGCTGAACGTAACATCCATTGATGTTTCGAGGGCATATTGCGAGATTTCTCCATCCCCCTGCAGTGCGTGCGCGTCGCCAAGATAGAGGAGAGCGCCCGGCTGCTGTACGGGGAGGTAGACGGTATTGCCCTCTATAACTTCATTGAAGTCCATGTTTCCACCGAAGCGACCCGTGTCACCCGTCGACACAGGCGGCATGCCGAAACCTGGTGCGACAGCAAGCCCGCCTAACATCGGTTTGACGGGTGCAGAATAACCAATCAGTGCTCCTGTCGCGCCAACTGGGGAGGCCCGCCCTGTTTCTCTATCCAACTTCCATCGGACCGGCTTGCCAAGATCGGCAGCCTCAGAGACGAGGCTATTACCGAGGGCGCGTCCGACAATTGTATCGAGGCTGTCTGCATAGTCCCGGTTTAGTTTCACTTGTTTGAGCCTGATAACGAGGGTGTCGCCGGGTACAGCACCGGCAATGAAGAATGGCCCCGTCTGCGGATTGCCAAACAACGCGCGTGTAACGCCCATTTCATCGACGCCACCTGAATCTATCGTCGATGTGCGCACGGTGTCTCCGGGCCAAATCGTTAGGACGGGCAGGCGGTCAGCATTGAAAGTGTTTGAATAGTCGCTCGGCCGAAACTCCAAAGTGCGCACGCCGCCTGATGGGCGTTCCGGCAGGCGCCTCGCCGTGAAGCTATGCGTGACGCGCGCTGCTGGGTTATTGGTATCCGGTGCATCGACGGTGCCGTTTAACTGATCCCCTATCACCGTGGCAGCATAGCTGTACTTGCGGCCATCGCTGTCGGTCAAATTGAAGGCGATCCTGTTTGTCTTTATTTTGCCGACGACGCGATCACCGTCCAAATCGCCCAAAATTTGAGCCTCTTTGCGGTCAAATGTTAAGGTGGAGAAGCTCGGATTTCCCCAAAGATCAGTTCGAACAATCCATGTTTCGCGTGCCTCCAAGGGAGCAGCGGTGAGCAATCCAAATGCAGCGATAGCAAAAACACTAAATCGCATTCTGACTTCCCTCATTTCGTAAGCACGGCAACCAGCGACAAATCAAGCACATCACAAATTTTTGCGAGCGTCAAAATGCCCGGATTCTCTGTTCGCGTCAGCAAATCACGGACAGCGCTCTCACCTAACCCTGCCCGCTCTGACAGCTCGCGCCTGCTCATTCCATTCTCTGCCATCGCAGCAAGAATACGGGACCTGATTTCGTTCATATCAACATTCATTTGGAAATATTGTCATACTGGACGCATTTCGACAATCCGGCATAACGCTCAGAATTGCGAAGTTGTTGATGCGTATGATTGCAATATTGGCGCTAAATACACTCAATCTGGCACGATCCCCGTCGTTATCCTCCCTGCGGCCCCGTGCCGCGCACTCGCGACGTGACAAGGGAGACTTCAGATGCATCTCACCAAGAAGGAACGGCTGTCGTTCATTTATCAGCTTCGTCTGCTCGAAGCGCTCTATCCCGATGACAATGCGGGCTATGCGCAGATGCGCGGGGCGCTTGAGGAAGGGTTTGCCAGCGAATATTGCGGCACGCTGTTCGCGCTGCCCGATACGCTCGACATTGAAGAATGTGACCGCGTGACCGAGGTGCTGGAGATGTACCGCGCCATTTACCTCGCTTTGCGCGACGTGGGGCCCGCGCATCCCTTTGCGCAGCACCGGCTGGCGCGCTTTGCGGGCTTTGATCCGGTGTTTGAAGGGCGGCATGGTGCCTTTGCTGAACATATGATCCAGCGCGGCCTGTATCGGGAACTCACCGAGCTCGCGGGGCAGCGCGCGCAGCGGCCGATGCTGCCTGTTTATGAGGCGATGCTGCGCGCCTGGTCCCGCCTTACGCGGCGCTATCAGCTGGATCTGATGCAGGTCGCGACTTTGCTGGATGTTGCCAATGATTATCTGATTGAGGCCGAGCCGTATCGTGATCAGCCGGATGAAGATGTTGAGGCGCTGATGGGGGAGGTCCTCTCCTTTCAACAGGCGCGACCGGCGGGGTGACGCATCCCATTTGACTCCGCACCCCCGCACACAATATAGTTGCAGATGAAACTATATTGTGTGCGTGCCGGAGATTGCTGTGACCGACCTGTTTGAAAATCCACTGGGCCTCGATGGGTTTGAATTCATTGAGTTTTGTGCGCCGGACAGGGGCGTGCTGGAACCCGTGTTCGCGGCAATGGGCTTCACGCAGGTTGCGCGGCACCGGTCCAAGGATGTGGACTTATGGCGGCAGGGGGAGATCAACCTGATCGCCAATTATGAACCCAAAAGCCCCGCCGCCTATTTCGCGGCCGAACATGGCCCGTCCGCCTGCGGCATGGCCTTTCGCGTCCGCAATGCGCGGCGGGCCTATGATCTTGCGCTCGAACGTGGCGCGGAACCGGTCGAGACCCGCACCGGCCCGATGGAGCTTCGGCTGCCCGCCATTCGCGGCATTGGCGGGGCGATCATCTATCTCATCGACCGCTATGAAAGCGCCGACGCGCCGGGTGCGCTCTCCATCTACGATATTGATTTTGACTGGCTGCCGGGGGTGGACCGCCACCCTGTCGGCACCGGCCTGCTGCGCATCGATCACCTGACGCACAATGTTTATGGCGGGCGGATGGACCATTGGGCGCGCTTCTATGAACGCGTCTTCAATTTCCGTGAGATCCGCTACTTCGACATTAAGGGCGAATATACGGGCCTGACGAGCCGCGCGATGACCGCGCCTGATGGCAAAATCCGCATCCCCCTCAATGAGGAAGGCCGCTCCGGCGGGGGGCAGATTGAGGAGTTTCTGCGCCAGTATAATGGCGAGGGGATTCAGCACATTGCCTTCATCTGTGATGATCTGATCGGCGTTTGGGATAAGTTGAAAGCGCTCGGCACGCCCTTCATGTCGCCGCCGCCTGCGACCTATTATGAGATGCTGGAAGAACGCCTGCCGGGTCATGGGGAACCGGTGGAGGCGCTCCAGCAACGCGGCATCTTGCTCGACGGATCAACGGAGGAAGGAGACCCACGCCTCCTCCTCCAGATTTTCGGCCAGACCGTGATCGGGCCGGTCTTCTTCGAATTCATCCAGCGCAAGAAGGATGAAGGCTTTGGCGAGGGCAACTTTACGGCGCTCTTCAAGTCGATGGAGCGGGACCAGATGCGCCGCGGTGCGCTTGAAGGGGCAGACGCATGACGTCCTCAATCACGCCCTCGCCCGTCAAACTCAGCCGCATCCACCACGTCGCCTATCGCTGCCGCGATGCGAAGGAGACGGTGGGCTGGTACCAGCGCGTGCTCGGCATGGCGTATACGACCGCCTTTGCCGAGGACCATGTGCCCTCCACGGGGGAGTATGATCCATACATGCATGTCTTCCTTGATGCGGGCGGCGGCAATGTGCTGGCCTTTTTTGAACTGCCCAACCAGCCGGAGATGGGCCGCGATGCAAACACGCCCGCCTGGGTGCAGCATCTGGCGTTTGAAGTGCCTGACCTTGATGCGCTGCTCGCGGCCAAAGCGCATATCGAGGCGCAAGGAGTGGAGGTGCTCGGTCCCACCTATCATGGCATCTTCCGGTCGATTTATTTCTTCGATCCCAATGGCCACCGGCTGGAACTCGCCTGCAACATTGGGACGGCAGAACAGCACGCGGAGCTGAAGCGCGTCGCGCCGCTGATGCTGGAGGAATGGAGCCGGACCAAGACGGCCCCGGGCCATGCGGATTGGCTCCATACGGAACCGGTGGACTAAAGCCCCTCTCCCGCCATGCCAGCGCAGGCTGGCATCTCGTGCGCCCCAATTGGGAGACCCCAGCCTCCGCTGGGGTGACGGGAACAAAAAGGTTCACGCGGAGACGCAGAGGCGCGGAGGCTGCTTATTTGATCGTCCTGTGCGCAGCTGGCTCAGGGTTCAGGCTGGAGGCAAGAGCGCATAGATCATTACTCCGCGTCTCCGCGCCTCCGCGTGAACTCAATTTTCCTTACGTAGGCGGTGCAGTGTCTCGCGCGCCCATAACAATCCCTTGCCTCCCAGCCCCTTGTCCCGCCACAAGGGGACAAAGACCTTGAGGAGAGTTCATGTCCCGATTGACCGCGTTGCGACGTTCGTCGCCAACCTTGGCGCTCGTCCTGCTGACGTCGATCGGCATTGTCGGCTTTATCGACCGCATCATCATGAATGTGCTGGTGGAGCCGATCAAAGCGGACTTCGGGCTGACCGATTTCCAGATCGGGCTCGTTAATGGCCTCGCCTTTGCGGTGCTTAATGTCGTGCTCGGCCTTGCCATGGCGCGCGTGGCGGAACGGACGCGGCGGTTGACGCTCATTTCCTTCGGGACGTTCTTTTGGTCGATCGCGACGGCGGCGACCGGCCTTGCCACCAACTTTGCCCAGCTGCTCACCGCGCGTATCGGCGTGGGCGTGGGGGAGGCCGTGGGTCTGCCTTCCACATCGTCGGTCATCTCGGATTACTTTCCGCCGGAAAAGCGCGCCTCGGCGATTTCGGTGTCGATGCTGTCCCCGCCGCTCGGCGCGTTTATCGGGGCGGCTGGCGGGTCATTGATTGCGCACAGCTATGGCTGGCAGATGGCGCTCTATTGCGCGGCGATCCCTGGCTTCATCCTCGCCATTGCGCTGCATCTGTTTGTCGAAGAACCGACCCGCGGCCAGCATGATGCCGTGGCGACGACCGATGAGGTTCCACCCATGTTGCGCGTCATTGGCCGCTATTTTAGCTGGCCGACGATGCGGCACATGTTGATTGGCTCGGCCATCGCCTCGCTGGTGGGCTTTGGCCTCAACGCCTTCATGGCCTCGTTCTTCATGCGGAAATTCGGCTTCTCGCTGGTCGAGGCGGGGCTGACATCGGGGCTGGTGGCTGCACTCCCTGCCGCGATCAGCGTGGTTGCGGCCGGACTTATCGCAGACCGTTGGGGCAAGCGGGATAAGCGCAGCTATGCCCTTGTGCCTGCGATCACCCTGACCCTGTCCACGCCTTTGTTCCTGCTCGCGGTGTCGCAGGACAGCGCGATACTTGCGGTTGTCCTCATCGGCGTGTCAGCGCTGGCGCAATATTGCTATTTGGGGCCCACATTCGGCACATTTCAGAACATGCTCCATCCCCGCATGCGCGCGACGGGGTCTGCCTTCACCAACATGGTCTATTCGCTCGTCGGCGGGGGCATTGGGCCTGTGATCCTTGGTGCGCTCAGTGACCGTTTCACCAAGACTGCGGCCACGCCGGGCGATGGACTGACGCTGGCAATGGCTGTGCTCTCCTGCCTCTATTTGTGGGCAGGGCTTCACTATTGGCTGGCGGCGCGGCATATCCGGGCCGACCTTGATCGCCCGCTCGGACTGGAGCCTGCATGACCTATACGCTGATCACTGCCAACCGGAACTACTCCAGCTGGTCGTTGCGGCCTTGGCTGCTGATGAAGGGGCTGGGCCTAACCTTTGAGGACCAGCTGCAGCTTTTTACCAAGCCCAGCAATTATGAAGAGTTCCGCAGTTTCTCTCCCACAGGTCAGGTGCCTGTGTTGCTGGACGAGGGTCGGACAATCCATGACTCGCTGGGCATCACGCTCTATCTCGCAGACCGGCACGAGGGTGTGTGGCCCAAGGATCCGGACGCGCGCGCATGGGCGCAATGTGCGGTCGTTGAAATGCACGCCGGCTTCTCCACATTGCGCAATGATTGCACCATGAATGTCGGCGTGCGGGTGAAACCAAAGCCGATGTCCGATGCGCTCAAGGCCAATGTCACGCGCATTGCAGAACTGTTTGCAGAAGGTATGTCCCGCTTTGGCGGTCCTTATCTGGCAGGGGCGGATTTTAGCGCAGCAGACGCCTTCTTTGCGCCGGTCGCGTTTCGGGTACGGACCTATGGTCTGGATGTGGGCACGGGAGGACAGGCGTGGGTCGACCACATCCTCGCGCATCCAGCCATGCTGCAATGGGAATCCGAGGCGCTTGCCGAAAGCTGGCGGGAAGCCGGCCATGAGGCCGAACTCCGCGCTGCGGGGGTGGTTATTGCGGATTACCGGACGGGGTAGGCGACACTACACCCGGTCCCACCCATCCCGCTTGCTTCCTCCCTCTCCCGCTCACCCTGAGCTTGTCGAAGGGCTGTCCTTCTCTGTTCCACAAATTAAAAAACGACCCTTCGACAAGCTCAGGGTGAGCGGGAGGGGGGCTAGGTGTTAAGTTGGTTGCCCTTATCTGGCGTCCACCAGCACCAGTTCCGCTTCCTCCTCAGCCTCAATCACCAATCGCGTCTCGCCGGTGATGGCAATGCCGTCGCGGGCGCTGGCGGGGAGGCCATTGACGGTGATCCGGCCCGTCGCTGGCACCAGATAAATGTGCCGCGCAGGGTCTGCGTCATAGGACAGCGTCTCTCCGGCTCTCACGGTGGCGCCAAGCACATGGGCATCAGCGCGGATAGGAAGGGCATCGCCATCACCCTTGCCGCTGGCGAGTGTGACCCATTGGCCTGCGCGATTGCCTTTGGGAAAGGCGCGCTGGCCCCAGCCGGGTTCTCCGCCACGTGCATCGGGCAGCACCCAGATCTGGAACAGGGTGGTCGTCTCCGTTTCCAGATTATATTCGGCGTGCTGAATGCCGGTGCCTGCGCTCATCACCTGCACATCGCCACCGGGCGTCCGGCCTTCATTGCCCAGACTGTCGCGGTGGCTGATGGCCCCTGTGCGGACATAGGTGATGATTTCCATGTCGGCATGGCCGTGCGGGGGAAAGCCCGTCTTGGCGCCAATCTCATCATCATTCCACACGCGGATCGCGCCCCAACCCATGCGGGCAGGGTCATGATAATTGGCAAAGCTGAAATGGTGGCGCGCATTGAGCCACCCATGGTCCGCATGGCCAAGGCCGCCAAAGGGTCGAAGGTCAATCATGGGGTCTTCTCACCTCGGCGGGGAGTTGCCGCCGGTATGCGATTAAGATGGGGAGGCGGAGCGGACGTTCAACCCCGGCGCGCCGCAAGTGCCGAAAGGGCGGCCCCTTCCAGCCGGAAGCCGGTCCATTCGTCCAGCGCCTTGGCCCCCAAGGCCTTGTAGAAGCCGATGGAGGGTTCATTCCAATCGAGCACTGACCAGTCGAGCCTTGCGCAATCGCGCTCCACCGCCAGCCGCGCCAGTTCTGCCAGCAGCGCGGTGCCAAGGCCGGAGCCACGCGCTTCGGGCGTGACGAACAAATCTTCCAGATAGATGCCGGGTTTGCCCTCAAAGGTCGAAAAATTGTGGAAGAACAAGGCGAAACCCTGCGCTGTGCCGTCGATCTCTCCGATCAGGACTTCCGCATAGGGCCGTGCGCCGAACAGCTTGTCCGCCAGCACAGCTTCCTCAAAGCGGACTTCGTGGAGCAGCTTTTCATAGTCGGCGAGCGCACGGATGAATTGCGCAATCAGGCCAATGTCGTCGCGCGTGGCGACGCGGATGGACAGCGTCATTTCTTCAACCTCTGTTTGATCCTTGGCCACAACATGCCGACCGACAGGCCTGCCATGACGAGCGCAAAGGCAGTGAGTTTCCATGGCTGGAGCGGCTCGCCCAGCAGAAGGGCCGAGGCCCCGAGCCCAAAGACGGGGACCATCAGTGCCATCGGCGCGACGATCGCCGCCGGATGCCGGTTGAGCAGCCAGCCCCAAGCGGCATAGCCGAACATGGTATTTCCAACCGATTGCCAAACCACCGCGCCCCAAGTCGCCGCATCGGCTGCACGGATACCATCAAGCATCCGTGTTGGCCCTTCCAACAGCAGGGCAAAGATTAGCAGCGGCGGCACAGCAAAGACGCTCGACCAGACGACATAGGCCAGCATGTTCTGCGGCCCTGCCTTGCGCGACACCATGTTCCCGCTCGACCAGCTGAACGCGGCGACCAGCACCAGCGCCAGGCCAAGCGGTGTCGCGGTGCCATCGGTGTGGAGCGCAATGGTCGCAAGGCCGCAGCCCGCGATCAGCAAGGCCACAATCTGGTAGAGCGCGACCCGCTCTCCGGTCAGCCGCATCGACAGGAAGATCGTGAAAAAGACCTGCGTCTGCACCACCAGCGACGCGAGCCCCGGCGTGATGTCCGCGCGCATCGCGGTGAACAACACGCCAAACTGCCCCGCGCCAATCAGCATCCCATAAGCGGCAAGGTTCCCCCAGCCGACCTTGGGTCGTGGCAGGAACAGCGCCAGCGGGAAGAAGGCGAGGGTAAAACGCAACAACGCGAGCGTCAGAGGCGGCAGATGCGCCAACGCAAATTTGATGACGACAAAGTTCGTCCCCCACACCGCCATGATGGCGATTGCGAGCAGCAGATGTGCTGCGGGAAGGTGAGGGCGGGGAGAGATCAAAGCGCGGACGTAATATCAGTCAACGCGAAATCGTCACCCTTAAAAAGGAGCGGTGCATTCAATGACTTGGCAAGCGCATAGGACATGCAATCACCAAAATTCAGGTTCGCTTTGTGGCGCCGCTTTCCGAAGCGGAGAAAGGCTTCTGATGCGATACTGGCATGGTCGTCGGTCCATGGGGTGACCGAAATGCCGAAGCGCGCGAGGAGCGCCTCAGCCGTGTTCCGTCCGGGTTCGTCCTTGCGCCCAACAGCGACCATGATGAGTTCCAAACGGGTTGGTGCCGCCATGCAAAGGTCTTTGCCGGAGGACAGCAAGGCCGCCATCTCCAACGCCTCCGGCTCGTCATTGAAGATCGCCATGATCGCGGACGTATCGACGACGATCAATGCGGCAAACCGTTCTCGTCGTACAACCAGTCGTCGACCTCGTCCGGCGACAGTTTGTCGGGAAAGGCGTTCCACCGTGCCTGAATCTCGCGGACTATCGCCAGAATCTCCTCCCGGCTCTTTTTCTGAGGAGGTGCCGGTGTCTTTTCCAGCTCATTGCTGACAGCCAGCCGGATCGCGGTCGTCACGCCCACGCCCTTGCGTCGCGCGAGTTCCCGCACCAGCCGCTCGGTCTCTTCATTCTTGATGCTGAGGCCCATGGCGCGGACTCCTTTCTAGAATTCTTTAGCAGAATTCTAGAAAAAGCTCAAGCCGCCTTCCCGTGCAGCGTGTCCATGCTCACCGAGCTTCCCGCATCGATCTCTGCCGCCTTAGCTTCGACGAGCTTTACGATATGCGCGACCATGGCGGCGTCTTCGACATGGTGGTCGGTGACGCCGGCGAGGTAGACCATGTGCTTGCCATTGCCGCCGCCGGTGATGCCGATGTCGGTTTCGCGCGCTTCGCCGGGGCCGTTGACGACGCAGCCGAGGACCGAGAGGCTCATCGGCGTCTTGATGTGCTGGAGCGCATCTTCAAGCTTCTGGACGGTGCGGATCACGTCAAAGCCCTGCCGTGCGCAGCTGGGGCAGGAGACGACGCGGACGCCGCGTGTGCGCAGGCCCAAGGTCTTCAGAATTTCATAGCCGACGCGGACTTCTTCTTCGGGTTCCGCCGAAAGCGAGACGCGGATCGTATCGCCGATGCCCGCCCACAGCATATTGCCGATGCCGATGGCCGACTTGACCGTGCCGCCGATCAGGCCACCCGCTTCGGTGATGCCCAGATGCAGCGGGCAATCGACCGCTTCGGCGAGGCCCATATAGGCGGCCACCGCGAGGAACGCGTCGGAGGCTTTGACCGCCACCTTATATTCGTGAAAATCGCGGTCCTGCAGCAGCTTGATATGGTCGAGCGCAGACTCGATCAGCGCTTCGGGGCAGGGCTCGCCGTATTTTTCAAGCAGGTCCCTCTCAAGGCTGCCTGCATTGACGCCGATGCGGATTGCACAGCCATTGGCCTTGGCCGCATTGACGACTTCGTTCACGCGTTCGGCCGAGCCGATATTGCCGGGGTTGATGCGCAGGCAGGCCGCCCCTGCATCGGCGGCTTCCAGCGCGCGCTTATAATGGAAATGGATGTCCGCGACGATCGGCACGCGGGCGGCACGCACGATCTCTTTGAGTGCCGCCGTCGACTCCACATCGGGGCAGGAGACGCGGATGATGTCTGCCCCTGCATCCTCGCAGCGGCGGATCTGGTCGATCGTCGCCTTGGCGTCGGAGGTGAGGGTGTTGGTCATCGTCTGGACG